>CALLXS010000052.1 GCA_937875295.1 uncultured bacterium
CCGTGTGGGAGAGTAGGTCGCTGCCAAGTCCTTTAAAAAAACTCTCTTACCTAAGATGTGGTGAGAGAGTTTTTTTTTGTAGAGTTTAAGATGTTGTGATATGAAAAAGTTGTTATTTTTCAAATTCTACTTCAAGAATATTCATTACACCGCTTATTTGGCTTGTATTATTTCTAAACAATTTAGATACTTCGTCATTTTGATTAAAAGGTTGATTTAAAATTACAGTATCCTGCGAATTTGCACTAATTATTCCATCGTAATTAAAGTTAATAGGTGCTAATTGCATTTGTTCGTTATTTTTGTCATTTGGACGATAAAAGAACATCAATTCTCCGGCAATTCTTTTAATTGGTTTTGAGTATTTGTTGTCCAATAAGAAATACAAATTATTGAATTCCTTTTTATCTGGAGTGACAGCATTTACTACTCCTAAGAATTTATTGCTTGTATTTAGTCTTAAAATAGAAATATCAGAAATTTTATTTAATTCGTTAATTGTGAATTGATACACATATTCTTTTTCAGAAAGAATTATATCTTTTACAGTTTTGCCTTCAATTGAATCTTTGAAAAAAGATAATCTCTTTAGTCCATTTGAAAGATAAGTTATATTTTCCGCAGAAATTTCTTTATCTTGAGCAATTTTTTGAGCAATGTCAGAAAAATTGTTTATTGTAAACTTTTGATTAAAGACAGGTGATGAATATTCATTTTTTGCACAAGAGAAGACAAATAATATCGAAATTGAAATAATAATGTAGAACTTTTTCATGTTTTGTATCCTTAAATTTATTTTATGATTGATTTTCAATTTGTTAAAAAAGTTTTTTATTTAAATAATTTTTAATAATTCCATATCTTAATCCTTTTACGCTTACTACGCAAGGTAAATTATTAAAATATTCTAATGTTGTTTTTAAAATAAGCACTCCGGCAGAGATAATATCTGCTCTACGTGGATGCATATTATATTTTTTAATAATTTCATCGACAGAATGAGACAAAATAATATCCCATACATCATTAATTATTTGGGGATATAGTTTAAATAAGTGAATTTTATCATAGTCAAACTCGCTTAGATTCAAATGAATACCCGCGATAGAGGTAGGTGAACCAGCTACAGCATAAGAAAAGTTACTTATGTTTGCTTTATCTAATAAAGATAAATTTTGCAAGATAAATTTTTTTGCTTTTATTAATTCATCATTCTTAGGTGGGTGCGAATTAAAAAACATTTCTTTAATCCTCACAGCTCCAATATTTATACTATATTTATATTCAATTTCATTATTTTCACCGGTAATAAATTCTGTCGAGCCTCCGCCAATATCAATAATCGTACATCTATTTGTATTTTCTATTGCTCCAATAAACGTAAGGCGAGCTTCTTCATCTCCAGAAATAATTTCGACTTTTGCATCGAGAATATTTGAAAATATTTCGGCTACTTGTTCTCCGTTAGTAGCATCTCTCATAGCTGAAGTACCGCAAGCAATAATTTCATCTACTTTTTCTTCTATGCATATTTTTTTATATTCTTTTAAAATTTCAACAGAGCGGTCGATAGCGTTTTGATTTATTATTTTGTATTGATTTACTCCTTCGCCAAGCCTTGCTATGGAATTTTCATCACGAATGTATTTTAAATTATTATTTGAATCAATATCTGCAATTAGCATTAATATTGTGTTAGAGCCTAAATCAATTCCAGCTATTTTTTTAGTATTCATAATAGAAAAGTTATGTTTTTAAGATTATTCTGCTTTTAAATGGAGTGCTACCCAATCATCTTCGAAAATTGATTCGATATGAACGAAGTGATTTGCCTCAGCTCCTTCTAAAATATCTTGATGATGGAATTTCAAAATACCGGAAATCAATAAATGACCTTTAGATTTTTTAAGTGATTTATAGAAGATTGGCATTGAAGGAACTACAAGGTTTAAAAATAAATTTGCAGCAATAAAATCAGAATCAGGTAATTCAGTTTCTTCTATGTCGATATTTTTAATCTCGATTTTATCGCTAAAACCGTTGATTTCGACATTTTCAATCGCATTTTCTATTGACCAAATATTATTGTCGAACGCTAAAACTTTACTTGCTCCAAGCAAAGCGGCATAAATAGCAAGAACTCCTGTACCTGTGCCGGCATCTATCCAGAATTTCCCAGGTTGATTAATTTTCTTCATTAATCTACAGACTAATCTTGTAGTTTGGTGGTCGCCGGTACCGAAAGACATTTTAGGATTAATTATAATTTTATGTTCTGAATCAATTTCATTTTTCTTCCATTCAGGAGTGATTACCAAGTGCTCATCGACTCGAATTGGTTGTACATTATTTTCCCATTCTTCATTCCAATTTTTTTCTTCAAGAGTTTCTTCTTTGATAATTTTAGCATCTGGGTCAAATTGATTTATAATTTCAAGAATTTCATTTCTTGTCTCATCGTTATAATCCTTTAATTTAAAAGAAATTACAATTTGGTCGAGTTTTTCTTCAATACCAGTAAACTTAAAATTTTGTAACAATGCAAATACCATTTCGTAATATTCTTCTTTAAGAGATATGTGCACATTAATATAAGTTTTAAGCAAACTATTAGTATTATCTGATTTTATATTATTCATTTGTCAATTAAAATATTAATAAAGAAAAAACGTTCTAAATCTATTAGAATAGTATTTATAAAATGTTATTAAAAATAGAATTTGATTTTGCATTAATAAATATATGCAAAAATAATAAATTATATGAAACAAATCGACTTAAAAGCAAAAATTGAGAAAGTAAAAATTCTCGTTATGGATATCGATGGTACATTGACTGATTCTTCAGTGTTTTATTCTAAAAATGGAGAAGAATTAAAAAGATTTTCTCTTAGAGATGGAATGGGAATCGAATTGCTCCATAAAAGTGGAATAAAGACTGCATTTTTGACAAGCGAAAACTCACCAATTGTAATTGCTCGAGCTACGAAATTAAAAATTGGGAGTGTGATGGTCGGATCTCATAATAAACGAAAAAGCTTAGAAGATTTTTCGCATAATATTGAAATACCTTTAGATGAAATTGCATATTGTGGCGATGATGTAAATGATATTTTAGCAATGGAAATAGCTGGGTTTACTTCTTGCCCATCAGATGCAACGGAAGAAGTGCAAAAAATAGTCGACCTAGTTCTTACTAAAAAAGGCGGAATGGGAGCAGTTAGAGAATTATGCGAAATAATTTTAAAGACACAGAATAAACCAATTACTTTACCAGAAAATTGGTAACGTAAATATATATAATAAACTAAATTTAAATAATTTTTGGAGAAAAAGATTATGGACAACAACAATAACAACACTACCAATACTTTCATTATTGGTACTATCATTGGTGGTGCAATCGGTGCTATTACTGCATTATTATTAGCTCCTAAAAGCGGCAAAGAATTAAGACAAGATATAGCAGACAAATCATCAGAAGTATATGGTAAAGCAAATGAATATTACCATAATACTAGCGAAAAAGTATCAGATGCTGTAAAAAATACTTATAATACAAGCATTGATAAAGCTCAAGAATATATGCATACAGCTAAAGACCAAGCTAATAACTTTATGTCTAAAGCAGGCGAAACTTTTAACAATGTGAAAAACCAAGCTAATATAGTAAAAGATGCTGCAAAAGAAAGCATAAATACTTTCAAAAGCGAAGTAAATAAAACAACTAATCCTGAATAATTTTATTATAAAAAACAATATCTTTATTATTTTTAAAAGTTAATTTTATTATGAGCTCTACACTAGAAATATTTATTATAATTTTCATTATTGCATTAATAATATTAATGTTCCTAATGTATTTTAAATTAGGGAAATTCATCGATTCATTCAGAAACGATTTATCTAAACTTACTGGCGAGGTAAATACTCTTACCCGCGACGTAAGCGATGTAAAAGAAAAAATAATAGATACTATGGATTTAGCTGATAAAGTGGTGGCTCAATCATCTAACATAGTCGATAATGTGAAAATTCAATCCGATAGACTAAATGATGCAATTAATCCACTAATTAATTTGGTAAATGGTTTCTATCATCGAATAGCTCCCCCAGTAAGACAATCTGCTGGAGTGATTGCCGGTGTGTCTAAGGCTATCAATACTTTCTTTGATAAGACTACTCAAAAGAAATTAAGATAAATATGTAATTTTTCAATAAATTTTATTTACAATTTTAGGATTGGTTAATTCACACTAGAATTATTGCTCACTGCTCGAAAGAGCATGTGAGCTTTTTTTTATATATTAATTAAATATTTTAAAAAACAATGAAATTTGGTCTTTGCAGCTTAAAAAATAATTATAATTATTTGCATTGATGAACTTCTTCAATTTATCTATTACACTTTATTTTCTATATTCGATATTTAACTTTAAATAGATAGAAAAACCCAAAAAAGTGTTAGATTTTAAGCTAAAAAAAACGTAATTTTGTAGTCTATTAATTCACTTAAATAAGTTGAATTTTATCATTTTTAAGAAGCAATAAATTAAATTAATTTATTAATAAAAAGTGCTTCTATCTTTAAAAAACTATCAGTAAAAATAATGTCATTAATTAGTGAAAATATAACTCCTACTATTTTAGAAGATGAGATAAAAGGTTCGTATTTAGACTATTCAATGTCTGTAATCGTATCAAGAGCCTTGCCAGATGTGCGAGATGGTATGAAACCAGTTCATAGAAGAATTTTATATGCAATGAATGAATTAGGCTTAGCTCCTAATAAATCTCATAAAAAGTCAGCCAGACTTGTCGGTGAAGTGCTCGGTAAATACCATCCACACGGCGATACTGCAGTTTACGAATCAATGGTGAGAATGGCTCAACCGTGGAACTTACGCTATCCATTAGTAGATGGGCAAGGCAACTATGGTTCTATGGATGGCGATTCAGCAGCGGCAATGCGTTATACAGAAACTCGTATGAGCTGGCTAGCTACAGAAATGCTAAAGGATTTGGATAAAGATACCATTGATTTTAGACCTAATTTCGATGAATCGTTAAAAGAACCAATTGTTTTACCATCTGTTTTGCCAAATTTATTAGTAAATGGGTCAAGCGGTATAGCAGTGGGAATGGCTACAAATATTCCACCGCATAATTTAGGCGAAATCACTCAAGGACTAAAAGCATTAATTAGAAATCCAGAAATTACTGGCGAGGAATTAATGCAATATGTTCCTGCACCTGATTTTCCTACTGGCGGAATTATATACGGATATAGCGAAGTTAGAAATGCATTTCTAACCGGACGCGGGAAAATCATTTTAAGAGCTAGGACTTATATCGAAGAAGATAAAAAAGGCAAGCAAACTATTATAGTATCAGAATTACCTTACCAAGTAAATAAAGCTACATTAGTAGAAAGAATAGCAGAATTAGTGCGAGCTAAGACTTTAGAAGGTATATCTGACATTAGAGATGAATCAGATAGAGATGGAGTACGAATAGTAATCGAGATTAAGCGTGATGCGATGGCATCAGTAGTGCTAAATAATCTATTTAAGCATACTCAATTGCAAATTACATTCGGTGCAATTATGCTTGCATTAGTAAAAGGCAGACCAAAAGTTTGTACTTTAAAAGAAATGATGTATTACTTTGTAGAGCATAGAAATGAAGTAGTAGTAAGAAGAACTAAATTCGAACTAGATACGGCAGAAAAACGAGCTCATATTTTAGAAGGATTCATCATTGCGCTTGATAATATTGACGAAGTAATAGATATTATTAAGAAATCTCGCGATGCTAAAATGGCTACTGAACGCTTAATTGCTCGCTTTGGATTAACCGAAGTACAAACTAAAGCCATTTTAGAAATGCGCTTGCAAAGGCTCACTGGATTAGAAAGAGAAAAAATTGAAAATGAATATCGAGAACTTCTCCAGACAATCGAAAGATTAAAAAGTATTTTAGCTAGCAAAGCATTGCAATTAGATATTATTGTAAGTGAATTAGAAGAACTCGAAAAAAAATATTCTGATAAAAGAAGAACAGAAATCGTCCGCGATCACGATGAATTTAAAGTTGAAGATCTTATCGCAAATGAAGAAGTTATTGTTACAATTACTCATCGTGGCAATATTAAAAGAACTCCTGTTTCTACTTATCGTCGTCAAAATAAGGGTGGCAGAGGATTAAGTGGAGCCGGTACAAATGATGATGACTTTGTAGAACATGTATTTCAAGCTTCTACTCATCATTTCTTATTATTCTTCACAGATAAAGGTAGATGCTATAAGGTGAAAGTTTACGATTTGCCAGAAGGAAGCAGAAATTCTAAAGGACGCTCAATAGCAAATGTAATTCCTAAACAAAATGACGAAGTGGTGAATGCATATTTGCCTGTGAAAGAATTTAAAGATGATAACTATATTGTCTTATGTACTGAAAAAGGCACAATAAAGAAAATGGACCTGACTAACTTCGCCAATACAAGATCGACAGGAATTATTGCAATGAATGTCCACGATGGTGATAGAGTAATTACTGCCCGTATTACCGATGGCACTTGTGATATTGTAATTGGAACTAAGCAAGGTTTAGCTTGCAGATTCCGCGAAAGCGATGTAAGACCAATCGGAAGAACAGCTGCTGGAGTAAGAGGAATTAAACTCTCGGCTAATGATATCGTAATCGGAATGATTGTAATTAAACGTCAAGACGCACAAGTATTAGTAGTAAGTGAAAATGGATTAGGCAAACGAACTAGATTTGAAGATTTTAGACTAACTAAACGTGGCGGAAAAGGTGTAATATCAATGCATTTGACTGAAAGAACAGGAAAAGTAATTGGACTGCTTTCAGCTTTAGATTCAGAAGATTTAGTTGTAATGACTGAAAAAGGAGTGCTAATTCGTCAAAATATTTCAGATATCCGCACTATCGGTAGAAATACTCAAGGCGTGAAACTCATTAGACTCGATGAAGGTGATACTATCGCTGATATAACTACCGTTACTCGCGAGGAAGATGTAGAATATGATGATAATGACGATATTCAAGAATTCGACGATAATCAAGAAGAATTATTCACTTAATTATCTTCAAGATTATAAATTATTCTAATAAAAATAAAAGCTATCTCCTAATAAAGATAGCTTTTATTACATTAATTAGTCTTAATTAAATTAAAAATAAACTTATATTTTAACTTTTATAATATCGTCGATATTTGTTGTATATTTTGGTGATAGGAATTCTTGATTCATTTTCCATTCTCTATCAATATCTTGCGATGCAAGTACTATTGTATGTCTGCCGAATTTCCTATTAATTAGATCAATTGCATCCATAGCTTTAGTATCTTGTACATAATTATTTTGATGAAAGAGAGCTGTTTGAGCAACTGCAGTATCGCAAATATTGCATGCAAGCACGCCGGCTCGCTTATAATAATATCCTTCTCGGAATATACTTTTCAAAGCACGTTCGGCATATTCTGCTAGAGTAAAATTTGAATTAGAGGGTTCAGGCAATTGAATATATGCACTATTGTAATATTGTTTTAAATCATTTCGAAATCGATTAGTCATTACAAAGACAATCAATGAGCCAGTGCAACTATTTTGTTTTCGTAATTTATAAGCGATGGAAGATGCAAAGCTTGCGACCCGTTCGCGAACTTCTTCAAAAGTTTTGTAATTTTTATCAAATGTGCGAGTAACGGTGATATTATTTTTTTTCTTAATATCTTCGAATTTAATCGTCGGTTTTCCGAGTAAATCATTTTTTAAACGTAGTCCAACTACAGAAAATTCTTTTTTTACATAAGCATCTCCTAATTGCGTAAAATCGTATGCTTTGTCAATTCCAATATTTCTTAATTTCTTTGCATACTGCCGCCCAATACCCCAAATATCTTCCACTACTACGTTTTTTAGAATATCCTCTCTTTGTTTATCATCATTAATAATAAAAACAGGAATTTTTTCCTTATTTTTTTTTGCAATTTTATTTGCGACTTTTGCTAATGATTTACTGGGAGCAAATCCAATGCTTACAGTAATTCCTGTAGCTTTTTTTATTTCTTTATAGAGCTTTTCTCCGAATTCAAATAATTTATCATCATTATTAATTTTCACATTCATAAAAGCTTCATCGATTGAATAAATTTCGATATTTGGCTCCATTTCTGAGGCAATGCTCATCACTCTATTGCTTATATCACCATAAAGAGTAAAATTTGCAGAAAATACATTAATATTATTTTCTTGGATTATATCTTTATATTTAAACATTGGAGCACCCATCGGGATACCAAGTGCTTTTGCTTCGTTGCTTCTAGCAATTACACATCCATCATTATTTGATAGCACAACTATAGGCTTTCCCTCCATATCAGGACGAAATATTCTTTCGCAAGAAGCATAAAAATTATTGCAATCAAATAAACCTATCATATTTATTTTTAAGAAAATTAGGTTAATTTTAAAAAAACTATACTGATTTAATAATATGTGTAACCACTCCCCACACTTGAAAATCATCAAAATTTTCAATTTCTATTTGACTATAATTATTATTGTACGGCTTAAGTATAATTTTATTCTTTTCCATTGAGAGCAATTTAACGGTAAATTCTCCATTGATATAGCATAAAATGATTTTGCCGTCTTTCGGTTCGATACTTCTATCGATAACTAATAGGTCTCCATCTTCGATACCAGCATTTATCATTGATTTGCCCTTTGCTCTGCCGAAATATGTAGCATTGGGATGGTTAATTAATACTTCATTTAAATCAATCTTTTTTTCTATATGATCAATCGATGGTGATGGAAATCCACAGCTTAAACTAAAAGTAAGCAATGGTAGAGGAACATTTGATGAATTGTCTGCTAAGAAAATATCCATCACATCAGATAATTTTTCGTTTATTTCTGTTTCCATTATTATTTTCTAATTTAAAAATCAAAATAAAAAAATCAACATTTATCTAAAAAAAAAATATAAATAACTTTAGAGTAAAAAAGTAAAGAATGAAAAACAATGTATAAATCTTATTTTTTTATATTTTTAATAGCATCTTTTATTTTACCATTTGCAGAGGCGAGAGCAGTATTTGCTTGATTAATATCGAGATCCGTTATAGCCATCAAGAGAGCAATTTTCACATTTCCATTAGATTGTTTTAGCAAATCGACCGCAGAATCATAATCTATTCCTGAAATATTCATTATAATTTTTTTAGCTCTCTCAATTAATTTTTTATTTGTCAATTGCAAATCGACCATAATATTATTATAAGTCTTACCTATTTTTATCATTGAGGCAGTAGTAAGCATATTTAGAACTAGCTTTTGTGCAGTTCCGGATTTCATTCTTGTGGAACCTGCAATTACTTCTGCTCCAACGTAAGGGCAGATAACTACATCGGAGAGCTCAATTAGCTTTTTGGCATTTTCTCGGTGAATTGTCGTAATCATAATTCTTGGAATAGATTTCTTTTTAGCAATTTTGAGAGCACCTATTACAAACGGAGTTCTACCGGAAGCTGCGATTCCGCAAATAATATCTTTTTGGCAAATATTATACTCTGAAAAATATCTTTCAGCATTGGATTCTAAATCTTCAGCTCCTTCCTGTGCTTTAAACATTGCAGCATTGCCCCCGGCTATAAATCCTTGCACCATTTCACTACTTACCCCAAAAGTAGGTGGGCATTCAGAAGCATCAACTACACCTAATCTTCCACTAGTACCGGCACCGAAATAAAGCAGTCTGCCACCTGATAGAAATGCTTTTGTGATCATATCCACAGCTTGAGCAATATAAGGCAATTCTTTTTTTACAGCAAGTGCTACTTTTTGGTCTTCATTGTTGATTATTTCTAATATTTCAATGGTAGAAATAGAGTTTATATCTTTAGATAATGGATTAATTTGTTCAGTATCTAAAAGTGAGATTTCTTCAAATAAATTCTTTTCTTCCATAAAAATTGAATAATTTACAATTTAATATTTTATTTGTATTTAAGATTAAGGGAGCTAAATTTAAAAGCTAAAAGCATCTTTTATTTTATCAATTATATCTTTACTTTTAGGGTGCTCATTTGCATCGGGCGGCTGAATACCTTCTAATTGTGATAAATGCTTGACTGCTTCTTTTTCTTTTACATTGAGTTCTTTAGGAACAAATACATTTACTACGACTACTTGGTCACCTTTTCCGTATGAATTGATATATGGGATACCCATTTCTTTCATACGAATATTTGTGCCTGGTTGAGTACCGGGCTCAATTTTAATTTTCTCTTTGCCATAGAGAGTAGGAACGTCAATTTCAGTGCCAAATACAGCATCTGGATAGCTTATATTTAGTTGGTATATGACATGATTATTATCGCGGCGAGTGAATTTGTCGTGTTTCTTTTCGCTTATTACGACAATTATATCGCCATTTGAGCCATTTCTTTTACCAGCATTACCTTTCCCTCGAAGTGGAATATAATTTCCTTCTTCGACTCCAGCAGGAATTTTTACAGAGACGCTATCTTCATCTGATACTCTTCCATCGCCTTTGCAGTCTGGGCATGGGTCAGAAATAATTTGTCCTGAGCCATTGCACGCATTACATGGAGATACATTTATAAATTGACCGAACATAGATCTCGATACTTGTCGAATTTCGCCGGATCCATTACATTGAGGACATTTTTTGAATGAACTGCTATTCTTAGCTCCTTTGCCAGAGCATTTTTCGCATTTAATATATTTTTTGATTTTAATAGTTTTTTCTGTTCCAGTAGCTATTTCTTCGAGAGTAAGCGGTACTTTTACTCTTAAATCCGAACCTCTTTCGTCCATACTTCTTGAACCTCTTCTAGCGCCTCCTTGATTGCCAAAGATATCACCAAAGCCACCACCAAATATTCCACTTCCAAATAAATCACTAAAAGCAGAAAAGATATCATTTACATTTGAATAACCATGGAAGTCTTGCCCCATTCTCATACCATCATGACCGAATCTATCATATCGTTCGCGCTTAGAAGCATCGCTAAGCACTTCATAAGCTTCAGTAGCTTCTTTAAATTTCTCTTCTGCTTCTTTATTTTCTGGATTTCTATCAGGATGGTATTGGAGAGCTAATTTTCTATATGCTGATTTTATTTCGCCAATATCGGAGCCTTTTTGCACTCCTAATACTTCATAATAATCTAATTTAGCCATTTATATTAATTTATCGAAAATTTATTATTAAATATTATTTATAAAATCAATAATAAGGGAAGGCTTAATATAGAAGAAAAGCTAAATAAAGTTGATATTGAGGGTGTAGATATAGACACCAATCAAGCTCTTGACAAGGTGTTGGATTTTTTGGAAAATATGTAAAGAATATTCTTAACATATTTTATTGACCCTTATAATGTCTTTTGGCATATACATTACTATATTAATATTTGGATAGATTTTATGGGAAAAATAAAGATGGATCTTGAGGCGGCTTTAAAAAATG
>CALLXS010000053.1 GCA_937875295.1 uncultured bacterium
CACCATCATCACGAGGAAAATAATTTACAAGGGAAAAAATTAATAATCGTAACATTATTCAATTTTTCTATAACAGTAGTTCAATTCATTGGTGGGATATTTTCTAATAGTTTGTCATTAATTTCTGATGCAATTCATAATTTAGGTGATACTTCTGCTCTTTTTATTGCATTTTTAGCTGGAAAACATAGCCAAAAGCAAGCCACCGCAGAAAATACTTTTGGTTATAAGAGAACTGAAATCCTTGCCGCTCTTTTTAATGCAGTTGTATTAATAGGAATTTGTATTTATTTATTCTTTGAAGCTTATAATCGTTTTCTTCACCCTGAGCCAATAAAAGGCAAAATTATGCTAATTGTAGCCATTTTCGGTTTGTTAGCTAATGCAATTTCAGTTATAGTATTACACAAAGATAAAACTCATAATCTTAATATTAAAGCAGCTTATATGCACTTGCTTGGTGATACATTATCTTCGATTGCAGTAATCATCGGTGGAATTGCAATTTGGATATGGAATATTTATTGGATAGACCCATTAATTACAGTATTAGTAAGTATTTATATCATATATCATACTTATTCAATAGTCAAGGAAACTACTAATATATTGATGCAAGGAGCACCTTCAGGTATTGATATTATTAGAATTAAAAATGATATTGAATCAATAGAAAATATTGAGAACATTCATCATTTGCATATCTGGCAATTATTCGAAAATCAAATTCATTTCGAAGCCCATATTACATTAAAAGAAAATATAAGTTTAGATAAAGTAGATACTCTTAGAAATAATATTGAAAAACTGCTCTTAGACAAATTTAATATTAATCATTCTACTTTGCAAATTGGTTATAATTGTTGTGATATAGCAGAACCCCTCTTACATACTCATTCTTAAAATCATAAATTTTACATATTAAAAAATAAAAGCGGTAAAGAAGTTAATATCCTTTACCGCATTTATTTTGATATATAAAAATATTATTTTTTAGCTGTTAATTTAATTTTTTTCTTATCAATTGTAAGAGTAGCTTTATCACCCTTTACATTTAACATTAATTTATCCCCAGCATATTCTCCACCTTTTGCCCAAGCTTGAGTTTGCATAAGGATCTTAGAAATATCTCCGTAATTTATTAGAGCAGTAGGGACTTTACCATTAGTATTGAAAACAATATCATATTCTACTTTATCATCGCCAACGAATTTATTTAAAGTATAACCTTCATTAACATCTAAACCAACTTGGAGTTCGGTTTTTGTAAGAATATAATCTTTTGCCATTTCTCCAGTAATTTCTTTATTGTTAATATCAAGCATAAATAATTGATTCTCTCCTACTTTATATGTATTTTCTTCAATAGTTATGATTGATTTATCTTCTGACCACTTGAAAGTGCCGGTTGTAGTCTCTGGAGTATCATTAGATTCTAAATAATACACTGTTTTTTCAAACGTATTATCATCATTTAGAGTAATTAATGTATTAATTCCAGGACTAGAAGCAGCTGGAATTGTTCCGAAATATGTACCAGGCCAATCTACTGAATTTTGTGAATTATGCATGTCAACGACTTCTGCTTGAGGTTCAGGAGATTCTGGTTGCTTTTCTTTTTGACAAGCGAAAAAAAGTGATGTTGCTGCTATTAATGTAAAAGCAATTTTTGAAAACTTCATTTTTAAATCCATTAAAATTTTAAAAAATA
>CALLXS010000054.1 GCA_937875295.1 uncultured bacterium
TTTAGGAGCTGATTTGTCAGTTGCTGGTAATTCTGCAATTACTGGTAATGAAACAGTTGGCGGAACATTAGATGTAACTGGTAATACTACTTTAGGTAATACTTTAGACGTAACTGGTAATACAACTTTAGGAGCTGATTTGTCAGTTGCTGGTAATTCTGCAATTACTGGTAATGAAACAGTTGGCGGAACATTAGATGTAACTGGTAATACTACTTTAGGTAATACTTTAGACGTAACTGGTAATACAACTTTAGGAGCTGATTTGTCAGTTGCTGGTAATTCTGCAATTACTGGTAATGAAACAATTGGTGGAACTTTAGGTGTAACTGGTGCTACTACTTTAGGTAGTACTTTAGAAGTAACTGATGCTACTACTTTAAATGGCGCTACTGCAATTAATAATACTTTAGATGTAACAGGTAATACAACTTTAGGAGCTGACTTAACAGTAACTGGTATTACAAACTTAAACGGCAGTTCAAATATTGGAGATGCTGCAGCTGATGTAGTAACTGTAAATGGTACTACTACCTTCAACGCTCCAGTAACTGTAGCTGATGGTCAAGCAACTACATTAAACGGAAACGTTACTTTAGGTAATACTTCTGCTGATGTAATTGAAGTAAATGGTACAACTAATTTTGATGCTGCAATTACAGTGAATAGCACTGCTACATTTGCAGGCGTATCTACTTTTGCTCATCCTATAAATTTACAAAACGGTGGCGATGTATCTGGCGGTATTTTAAAACCAACTACTGGTTCAATTGCTGCTAATAATGTAACTATCGATCCTGCTCTTGTACAAGCAGCTGATCCTGTATATGCTTTAAATGCTACTTTACAAAATTCTACTCACGTAGATTTATATGAAATAGCTAAACCATTTGGCAATACATTTACTAATACTCTACCTGCTGCTACAACTGATGGCGTAGTAATGGTATGGGATGAAGTAGGTTCAAAATGGGTTTATGACGAAGCTTCTGCTTTAATTGGTGGTGGTATTAATATGACAAATACTAATGCTGTTCCACGTTGGGACGGAGCTGATTTAGTAGATGGTCAAATGAGCGATGATGGTGCTAATATCGTTACTATCGGTGTTGATGCTACGGGAGTTGCAAAAACTGCTAATTTAGTAGTTGATAATACTACTGGCGCTGAAGTTATTACTGCTACCGGAAATCTTGATGTAACTGGTGATGAAACAATTGGCGGTACTTTAGATGTAACTGGTATTACTACTTTAGCTGGTGATCTAACAGCTAATGGTAATACAACTCTTGGTGATGCTGCTAGTGATTTAATTCAAGTAAGTGGTACTGCTACTTTTGCAGAGCCTATTAGTGGTAATATAGCTGGCGGTACAGCTAATCAAGTATATGTAACTGATGGTACTAATGGTAATTGGGTAGATGCTGCTCCTCTAGCTACTAACTTAGCTGGTGCCACTGTTCACGGTATTGCTTACCAATCTGCGGCAGATGTTACTGCTTTCACAGCTGCTGGTACTACGGGTCAAATATTATCAGTAAATGGTTCAGGCGTGCCTACATGGCTAGCTGCTCCTATATCAGCTAACCAAGTTTTAATAGCTGGTGCAGCTGGTAATCCTCCACATTGGGTGAATGCTGCTCCTCTAGCTACAAATGTAGCTGCTGGTGCTGCTCTTCAAATACCATATCAAACAGCTGCAAATACTACTGGTTTCGTTACTGCTCCTACTACAGCAAATCAAGTATTATCTTATGATGGCACTAACTTAGTATGGGCTAATCCAGTAACTACTTTAGCAGCAAGCTATAGTGCTACACCTGCAGATAATACAATTACTACAGATGCAACAGGTGGTAATGTAGTTATCGCTGGTACAGAAGCATTAGAAGTTACTGCTACTGGTGGTATAGTAGGTAATTTAACAGGTAATGTAACTGGTGATTTAACTGGTAATGTAACTGGTAATGTAACTGGTGATTTAACTGGTAATGTAACTGGTAACGTAACAGGCGATGTAACTGGTGATTTAACTGGTAACGTAACTGGTGATTTAACAGGTAATGTAACAGGTAATGTAACTGGTGATTTAACTGGTAACGTAACAGGCGATGTAACTGGTGATTTAACTGGTGATGTAACTGGTAACATTCTTGGCGGTACAGCTAATCAAGTATATGTATCTGACGGTACTAATGGTACTTGGGCTAACGCTGCTCCTCTAGCTACTTACTTAGCTGGTGGCACTGCTAACGGTATTGCTTACCAATCAGCGACAGATGTAACTGCTTTCACAGCTGCTGGTACTGCAGGTCAAGTATTAACAGCTGGTACTGGTGGTGTTCCTGCTTGGTCTAACCTTCCTGTGGCTACTGGTGGAACAGGTGCTACAGGTGCTGAAGCTTATCCAGCTAATCCTGTAATTGGTCAGTTATTCTTCTATACGGATACTGGTACTACTACAGTAAAGATATATGTTTATAGTGCTGCAAGTACTTGGACTATGGTAGCGGAAATTTAATATAATTATTAAGTTTCGATATAATAAAAATCGGCAGTTCCGAAAGGGACTGCTGATTTTTTTTTATTTAATTTGAAAAACAGAGAAAATTTCATTATTTTAGAAGTTTGAAAAATAACTAAAAATAAACCAATTATTTTGACACAATATGAACAGATTATTAATAGAAAAAAGCGTAAAAGGTAGAAAGGGATATTCCCTTCCGAGCTTAGATGTCCCAGAGGTATCATTAAGCAGCGCTATACCAGCAGAACAAATTCGCAAAGATGAACCAATGCTCCCAGAAGTAAGCGAGAGCGAGGTATCTCGTCATTTTTATAGATTATCTACAAAGAACTATAATTTAGATTCTGGGTTTTACCCATTGGGTAGCTGCACAATGAAATATAATCCAAAAGTAAATGAAGTAACAGCTTCGATGCCCGGATTTGCACAATTGCATCCATGCACATTGCCTGAGCATTCGCAAGGAGCTTTGAGATTAATGTATGAGCTTGGAGAATGTTTAAAGGAAATATTTGGTATGCCGGGAGTTTCGTTGCAACCAGCTGCAGGATCTCACGGAGAATTTACAGGAATATTGATGTTTAGGGCTTATCATTTGAGTCGCAATGATTCTAAGAGAGTAAATATATTAATACCTGATTCAGCTCATGGTACTAATCCAGCATCTGCTACAATTGCAGGATTTAAAGTAATTACAATAAAATCTCAAGCAAATGGCAGAGTAGATTTAGAAGAGTTAAAGAGCAAATGCAACGAAGAGACCGCTGGAATTATGCTTACAAATCCAAATACTTTAGGCTTGTTCGAAGGTCAAATTCAAGAAATTGAGAAATTAATTCATGGTTGCGGTGGATTAATGTATATGGATGGTGCAAATTTAAATGCTTTGATGGGACTTACACGTCCGGGCGATATGGGATTTGACTGCGTACATACAAATTTACACAAGACATTTTCTACTCCTCATGGTGGTGGTGGTCCTGGATCGGGTCCAGTATGCGTAAGCGAGAAATTAATTCCATTTTTGCCAATTCCACAGATTATTAAAAATGGCGATAAATATGAATTAATTGAAGATAATCCTTCATCAATTGGTAAAGTACATAGTTATTTTGGTAATTTTGGAGTTTTAGTTCGTGCTTTTACTTATATTAGAATGCTTGGAGCTAAGGGTTTGCGCACTACAAGTGAAATGGCAATTCTAAATGCAAATTATTTATTCACTATGCTGAAAGATACTTTTGATGTGCCACATGATGAATATTGCATGCATGAATTTGTACTTTCTGGCGATAGACAAAAGAAATTAGGTGCTTCGACTAAGGATATTGCTAAGAGATTGCTAGATTATTCTTATCATGCTCCAACTATTTATTTCCCATTAATAGTTCATGAAGCTCTTTTAATAGAGCCAACGGAGACAGAGACTAAAGAGACTTTAGAAGATTTTGCAGAAGCTCTAAAGAAAATTTCAAAAGAAGTAGAAACTGATGTTGATTTAGTGCTAAATGCTCCACATAATTTTGATATTAAGAGATTAAATGATGCCTTAGCTGCAAGAAATTTAAATATTACTTGGACTAATGCAAAATAGAAGATAATTTTAATATTACAGCTTAAAAATAATAAAAAAAACCTGCTTTTTAAAAAGCAGGTTTTTATTTTACATCACAAAAAAAATTTTTTATAATAAAGCTTTTAATTTTTCTTCTAATGTAGATTTAGGAACTGCACCAATTACAGTATCAACTAATTCGCCACCTTTGAAAAATAATACAGTAGGGATAGAGCGAATACCGTAGTTCATAGCGGTATTTTGATTGCTATCTACATCAACTTTTCCTACTTTTGCTTTGCCTGTATATTCATTTGCAATTTCTTCTACATAAGGAGCAATCATTCTGCAAGGTCCGCACCAAGTAGCCCAGAAGTCGAGCATTACAGGTTGAGTAGAATTTTTTACTTCTTGATCGAAATTAGCATCAGTTATTTCTAATAAGTTATTTGACATTTTTATTCCTTTGTGTAATATGAAATTTCAATTAGAAACGAAAAGATTTAATCATTATTTTGAATTTGATTAAAATTTTATTTTTTAATGAAATTTTTAATTATGTTAAATTTATTGTTTTTAAATCTAATAAAGTAGTTTCCAGCACTAAATAGTTTTAAGTTTACTTTATAAATTGAATTAGAATTGAAATTGTTTTCAGTTAAAATTACTTTTCCTGCAGCATCGAATATTTCAATGCTTACAATTCCTATTTCATTATCAATTTTGCAATTTATTTCATTTTCAGATGGATTAGGGAAGATATTAATTAAATATTCAAAATCAGGACTTTGCACTAAACTTGCTTGACCGAGATTAAATGAATAAACTATTGAATATCCGAAATCAGGATTAAAAGATTTAAGTAATTTATTCTCTTTAGATACAATTTTTAAATTGCCTGCAATCATACCATTTACAGCCCAATATTTAATGCCAACCATAGCTTCATTTGTAAGTTCCATTGTATAGCAACCATCTGGGAAATCTAAAGGTATTTTATATGATTTTTGAGATTCGAAGTTGTCCTTTGAATATAATATATTGCCCATTATATCTTTTATTGTGAGTTTCATTTGCTCATAAGAATAATTTGGAGTAAGAAATTCTAAAGTAGAATTATTTTCAATAATATCAGGCATATTAAAATTCGCAGACATTGTATCATTTACGGCATATTCATCATTTTGATTATTTGGAGAACTAATTTTTACATCAAAAATATGATTATCATCGCCGAGCCAGAAACTAGATGAAATAATTGGAAGAGAAATTGTATCTAAAATATTTGGTTTTAAATCACCAGTCCAATTATATGTTTCTTCTACACCACCGCTAACTTTATAAATAAATTTTAGCGAAGTTAAATTAGTTTTTCCATTATTTCTAATAACTATTACTGGATTATTACAAATTGGGTTTTTGCGAGAGAATAAGCCTTTATTATTTGGAGAGAATATTTCATATACTTCTGCATCTACAGAATGAGCTTGCTCGCCATATTCGAAGAAATGAAATGCCATTTCATAATTTCCATTTCCCATTCCTTCATTTTGAGATGGTACAGGAGTGATTTCATAATCAAAAGTATTTGAGCTTTCGACATTATTATAATTGCTTAATTCAAAATCAATATCTTTTACTACATCGCCGGGGCACCATCCTTCGCGAGAGCCAGGCCATGTGCCACCTTGAGGATAAACTGGATTAGTAGCACAATCATATTGTTGCCAAATTGACCATACTTTTACATCGTCATTCATTGAAAGATAATGAGTATTTGCTTTCCATTCGCAGCAGTGTGGGAATGAGCCAGTATTGCTTTGGTGACCATGACCAGTTAAGCGGGTGCGTACTTTTGCAGAGAATGTATTAGGAGTTTTAGGCACTGAAATTTGATTTAATACGGTATTATTATCAAGGTTTTTATATAAATGATTACCATATCCGCCCCATAATTCTGTGAATTTTTCTACTTTACGAGGTGCTGTACCTTTGTAAAAATCGAAAGTAACATCAACTAATTCTTGCAAGTTTCCAGCAGAGAATTCTACATCACCAGTAAGTATTGGAGCATAATCTGTAACATCATATTTCCAAGTGAAACCATCGGGACCCAAATCTAAACCGATACCATAAGGAGTAATAAATCTACCAATTTCGATATTTTGGTAAATTGGTTCAGGTTCAGAATTATATACAAGAGTCTGATTAGTAATATTTTTTGTTCCTGCTATCATAACTGAATCGATTATATTACCATTTATATCGGTTGAATATTGATATCCGGATTTAATTGTAGGAGTATTGCTCTCTAAAATTAATTTATCATTTTCTACTTTATATTTGCTTAGAGAATATATTTTAGGAGTAGTATAAATTTTTTCTTCTACAGATTTAGATTCGATTTCAAAATCACCAATTACTATTTCAATAGCAGGTACGTTAGTATTAATTGGTTTAAATTTACTAAGTTCGTCACCGCTGAGCGTTTGAATACGTGGGAAGCCAAAGTTAATACCATTGTTATTATTACCACTTACATCAGCAGTAGTATTAATATTATTTTCATTAGAATTAGGATAATTTAGAATTAATCCATCTGTATTTGCTGGTAATACTTTATCAATATTATCAAATATTTCTTCTTCAGTAAGATTTTTATTCCATACGCGTACATTATAGACAGCACCATTGATACAAGCTGTATTCCATTCATTAGAAGAGAGATTAAATGGTTTATTTAATTTTGGAGTTTGAGTAGGCAAAGTACCACTATAGACTCCTGATATTGATTTTCCATTAATATAAATTTTTAATTTTTCGCTATTTGATTCCTTATTTCCATTATATACAGCAGCAATATGATACCATTTTCCTTCAGTTAGAGCGCTTGAAATTTTAATATTTGAATTCATTTCATTACGGAGCATAAAGTATAGATCGCCTTTTACATCGCCTGTCTCGAAATGAATTTTGTCTCCGATACCCATAATTTTAGACCAATTAGACCATTTATTGATTTTTACAAAACCTTCGATTGTGAATTGGCTTTGATTACTTAATAATCCGGTTTTTTCTGATTGGATATAGTCATTTTTCCCATCGAAAGTGGGGTAATGAATTAATTCATTTGAGAATATTTGCTTATCATTAATTGCGAGCATTTGCTGTTCAATAGGTTCTCCTGTCTCATTAGAAATGAATTTATCAGCAGAAATAGTTAAAACTATGCCAAGCCCATTAGATAAAGTCCTATGCTGCTTTGAGAATAGGATTTCGCTCCACTCTTCTTCACCAATTGTGTAATCATTTTGAAATAATATTGTATTAGTACCACTAAATAGAGTCGTATCTATAAATTTATGATTAGCTATTGTGATTTTTAAATTTTTAATAGTAACATTTTTGTTAGAAAATTTGATTCTTAATTTCCCTAAGTTCTCACCATTTAATCCTAATAATTTTAATTTTGGATTATCAAAATAATATTGCACTTTAAAAGGTGTATCTTTTTTTATTGTGAGATTTTCGTTAGGGGAGTCATATAATGCTTTTATTTCATTATTACTTTCTGATTTAAGTGAATTTTGGAGCTTTGAAACAGTATAATAAATAAGTTTTTGATTTTTTATCGAGTTAAATTCATCATCAGTTAAAATAGTTAATTCATCGTCAGAGTAGCTTCCTACGCTATATTCTTGGTGCTTTAGCTGATATACAGTATCGCGACCGGTCTTAATATGCACTTTGATATAAGAGCTATAATCCCATTCTCCGCAATCAAATCTATCATGTGGAGTGCGTGGATCACATTTCAGAGTGTAATTCATTATTATTTTTCGGAAATCTTGATTAGCATCAGGGAATTTCCAAATACCACGCCGAGTAACTATTGAATCAAAAGTAAGAGTCTTTACTTTAATGACTGATTCGTCTGCCTTAAGAGAAGATAGGTCAGAAATTAGCATTACGATTAGAATTAATGGTAATGTAATTAAAGTAGAAATTTTCATTGTAGTTCCTTATATTTATACTATGTTTGATATTTTAATTATTATTCAGATCGCTAGGAGCAGTTTCTTCATTTATTTTTTCAGTTGTTTCTCTCTTTAGTGGGAATTGTACTGTAAAGGTAGAACCTTTGCCTAATGCACTTGTAATTTTAATTTTGCCTTTGTGCGCTTCAGTCAGTTTCTTTACAATCCAAAGACCAAACCCAGAACTATGTTCATTTGCTGTCGGAGTAGCACTTAGCTTTACGCCACGTTGAAATGCATTGCTAATATCTTCCTGCGACAATCCTAAACCATTATCCTTTACAGATATTTCAGCATAATCTCCATCTTTTCGTATAGTAACTAGCACGCTAGCACCTTTAGGAGAATATTTAATTGCGTTAGACATTAAATTATCGATTATTTCATCTACTTTTTGCGCATCTACAGGTACTTTTTCAATTGGTTTAAAATCAGTACTGATGACAATCTGTTTTTTGTCAGCATTTATTTTGTTTCTATGAACTATATCGCTTACAATTTCTTCAATATTTTCTTCTTCAATATTTAAATGAAGCGAACTGCTCTCGAGAGATAATATTTTGGTTACTTCTTGAGAAAGATTTACTATTCTTGAAGTTGTAGTGACGATATCTTGTATAATTTCCTTTTGCTCGTTAGCTGACAGATCATAAGAATTAAGCAATTCAACTAATCCTTTTACTAATCCAGCAGGGTTTTTAATATCATGAATAACCATAGCAAAAAGGTCATCTTTTTGTTTTTGCAGTTCAGTTAATTCGGTATTAAACTTGCTCAAAGAATCAGTTTTGCTTTTTAGCTCGTTATTTTGTTTGCTAAGCTCGCTACTTCTAATATTTAAATTATCTATTTGAGCTCTTAAAGCATCTACTTCTGCTTTTAAGTCAGAGTTTTCCCTTTTAAGTAATTGTAAATCATTTTGATCTATATTAGATCCCATATAATTATCTCCGATGTATTTATTTAAATTAATGTTTTCATTGTAGTAATTAGCGTTAGAATCTTTGTTTTTGGAATTTTTGATTATCCAAAATATTGCTAAGGTTATTAATAATATTCCTACAGCAAGAGCAATAATATTGACAAAAGCATTAGGACCAGTGAAGACATTTGTTTCAGCGGATAATCCATTTTTTCGAATGATTTCGTCAGCTTTTGCTTTTTCATCTTTAGTAATTTCGAGCTGCTTCATTAACTCCACTTCTCTATCGCTTATTCTGAAGTTTAATTGTAGAGGGATAGCATTTATTGTGTTATTGGGGTCGAGAGCAGAAATAGTGATTGTATAATTGTTTTCTTGCAGGTTTGAATAAATTATAGATTTAGTATTCGTAGGTTGATTATATTCATTTGTTTGATATTTTAAATTTACAATGAACCTAAAAGGTACTTTATTTTTTAAATCTGTTTTTAAATAATAAAAAAATTCAATTTTATCTTTTGTGCTAAAAACAAATGTAGAAGGATCTAAGCTCTTTATAGCTTTGTTGTTGACTTCTATTTTTTCTAATATCACACTTGAATTTTGAGCATTTACTTCGAAATAATTAAAAGCTATCAAAATAGAAATAATGCTATATACAAAAATCAAATTTCTTTTCATTAACTAACGAATCAATAAATATAACAAAGTAACAAAAATAAGTATTTTTTCGTAAATCTACAAAGTAAATATATAAAAAAAACACTTTTAATATATAATTAAAAGCGTTTTTTTTGTGAAGCAATATTTTCATGAGAAAGTAATAGCAAATCAAATGATTTCATTTTTTTTAAAACCATAATTTGACATTAAATATTCCTTACTAAGCCTATAACCACTTTCTTTTGCAATTTTCATATCAATTTCTAATTTTTCTGATTTTAATTCTTCGTCTGCATTAATAACAAAATACGGAGCATTACCGCTGAAATTTATTTCTACATAATATTCAATTAATTGATTTAAAGTCTTTTCTACTAATTTTATATCACTCAAAATGACTTCTTTACGTATTTTGAAGTGAGTTTGAGCTGCAGCATAAGATCCTAATTCCAATTCAGTAGTTAGAGTCTGCGACAGTATTGCTTTAGAAATTTCAGAATTGCAATATTTAATTAATTCGCGATAAAGAGAATTAGAAGTGGAACGAACTGCTTCGTGAAAAGAAATATTAATATCTGCTGGAGTAACTATTACAGAATCTTCCGACATTAAAGAAAGTGCATCAGCTAATCTGTCAGCTTCGTCGCGAGTGCTACCACGAGTATACTGTCCCATTAAAATTGGCATTCCATAACGCTCAGCAAAATGTACCCAATTTTTCACTCCTGAATTTTTAAATATTATGGGCCAATAGCATTTAGCTAATAGTGCATTACCGTATGGGTTATCATAAGTAGCTTCAAATCTTGGGCATAATGTTTTCAGTGGATGTAAAGGCATTTCACTATCAAATTCATTTGAAGTAATGCGATTATTTAATACTAACTCACCATCGGAATTAAAACCAAACCATTCATGGGGTCTTGGAATTATATTTTTAGGAATTAATTCATAGTTATTTGGATCGATTTCCCAAATTATCTCCATCGGTTGCCAACCGAATAACGGTGCTTCTAAAATATCTCTCATAATATTATAAATATCGAGACGCTTTAGCATTGTATTAACTTTAGATAAGACTTCATCACTTGAATCATTGCATTCTAATTTATAGCTCATACTCAATAAACCACTTTTCCTCGACTGGATACAACTCCATAAATGAGCATCAATTTTTAATTCTCTGTATGCGGAAATGCCTTTTCCAGACTGCCGCAGCACTAAATCTGGATTAGGCAAAATATGCATTTCAGAGAAAAATGAATCATCTGCAGTAGGTTTATAAATTTCTTTCGTTAGTATATTTAATTTTGTGTTCATTATTATAGTTTTTGTTTATTTTGATAAATATAATTTTAAGTCTGCCATTGTAATTTTCTTTTTTTTATTGCTGTCTTCAGAATCTTCAATAAGCAAAATATCGTTATCTGAGAGAGTTGCTTTCGAATCAAAAGAATAAAAGTCGTTATTTCCCCTTGACAATTGAGCAATGTCATTTACATTTGATAGCCCAATTTGTTCTTTAGTGATAAGATGAGGATTAGAAGTATTATTTAAGTGCGAATTAAAATAATTAATGACTTCGGAGTTGATTTGTAAATATTCCGGGTGAGTGTGGTTTTTAGCAGAGAAATCTGATAAAAGTGTAATTAAATCATTTTGCTGATTAATAGTTCCTATAATTTCGCCCCATTTTGGAGCAATATTATTATATTCTTGATGAGTATGATGAATTAGTGAATATTGAGCAAATTTATTTGATAAATCATTTTGTTCTGATAAATTACCTGAGATATTACCCCAGTAAATTATTGTTTCTGGTAAATTTAAAGCAATATTATTTATATGATTAACCAAATCAACTTGATTATTAATCTCTCCGGTGATTTCGCCCCATTTAGTTTTGTTGGTAATTTTAATATATGGCATATTGGATTTTTATTTTTTTGTTTGAAATATTCGAGAAACTAATATTACTGAAATTCTACCTTGATTATTAAGAGCTTTTGAATATGATACCCGGATATAATCTGCTATAGTATCAATATCGATAATTAGAGCATCTGATTCATTATTTATAGTATTTATTTGATATTCAAAGAATTTAGCGTATGAGATAGCATCGTTAGAAAGTTCAATACTAATATTTCCACAATTAGCAATTGCATCTTCCCAATTAATTTGAATTGACCCAAGCTTATAAATTGAATTTTTCCAGCTTTCAGAAAAAACTGGTATCCAGTCTGATTGATAATTATTGTTAGAAGAGAAATTTATTTCTAATAGATTTTTCATAAATATTATGATTTATAAAAATGAAATAATAAATTATTAATGATGAGAATGGGATAGAGAAAACCTTATGAATACAAATTGTAAAAATTAGATGATATTACTTTTAGGAATAACAACATTATTTTAATCGGCTTTCTCTATCCGTATTCTCTTATTCTAATTGATGAAAAGAAGTAGTGGTTAATTATAAATTAATTTGATATTAGATTAGGCATTATTAGTTCTAAATCCGATTAAACCTCGAATTGCTAAATTAGAAAGTGGATGATAAATATTTCTTTTCTTTATAAATACTCCCTCTACTTTTCGTCCATTAATAATGCTATTTGTGTTAAATGCAATTGTAGTAATATTTCCTTTTTCGCCGACTTTAATTACTCTTTCTATATGCCCTCGGTAGCTAGATTTCCTTCTCCATACAATTAAATCATTAATATTTGCCTTGTATGGCTTTTTAATTCCATTAATTCGTGCAAATCTATAAATGTCATTAGCTACCATAGTTTTGGGAATTGGAATAGAATCTTGAGGTAAGCTAAGTCTTTGTGAAGCGACAAAGAAAGTCCAATAAATGCCAGCAGCACAATAGGGCGTACCCGGAGCAGCTGAGAAAATTTTAAGATATTTATAAATATCACCTATATTTCTCCCATTTTCGAGAGTACCATTTTGAGAAATTGCTATTTCTCCAGATAATTGCAATAAGTCGTAATTGCAATATAATTCATATTTGGAATATGGGAAAGCAGAAATGGAACTAATTAATATCAATATTACTACTAAATTAAATCGCATTTTATAATGTCTCCTTTAAAAAGTGAATGAATTAATTAATTTTAAATAGTTAGCTTGTTTCTTATTTATATTATTGAATTAAGCAAATTGAGCTAAATATACTCCAAGAATTGTAAGACCTGTGAGAATATGTACGCTCAAGAAAATTAAACCCAAATTGAGTGGTGAAGATGTTTGTGTAAAATCAATTTTAGTATAAATATTTTGTGCGATGCTTGATAGCGCTATTGCTATACATTCAGCAATAATTAAAAGCAGAATAGTTCGTATTTCTGCAAAACTTGGCACCAAGAGAAAGGCAGCAACTAATCCGCCGAATATCCAAACGAAGTGCCGTTTAAAGAATTGAATGTAGGTTTCCATAATTTTATTTATTTAATTGTTTTATAATTCGTTAATTAAGGACTGATTTTTCCTTACCAAAATAAATGGAGGTTGATATTCCCGCCAATTTAATTGGATTTCTCCATTCTGGAGTTGTTTTAATAATTTATAAGTATCGATTTTTTTCAAGACAATTGCATTAGGCACAGACATTTTAGTATAAGCAGCTTCGTATAGATGTATTATTGTTAAATCTTTAGCTATTAATTCGATAAGAGGTGGAATGTTATCAAAATCAAAATGTAAGCTATATCTACCTGTTAAGTATGAATCGATAATAGTCTCAGCAAATTTCTCTGCTTCTTTGATTCTTTCAATATCAAGTTGTCCATCGCCATTATCAGTAAGCCTTAGAGCTTCTTTTGTACCCAATGCTTCAATTATTTTCTCTGGGGAATAATAATAAAATATCATATTTAGTTGAATTTTGAAATTATAATAATAGTTTATTCTATACAACTAATTTTATTTTAATAATAGAACCAGCCGTACCGGGGCTAAGTGCAGTAGCAACCCAATCAGAAGTTTCTGTTTTTTTACATGCTTTCCCTCCTGTATTCGATACGCTTACTTTTTCCCCTATATTAATAGCATCTAATATTTCTACCAATACTACTCCATAGCTAATAATTGACATTGTGTCTCCCATATTCCATGAGGTTTCGCTCACACCTACTGGATTTTCACTTGCACCGCAAAGTGATCCTTTCGCATTTACGAAGCGAAAAGGTAATATTTCAGAATCTGCTTTAATTGTAATTAATTGTAGAGGGATTGCAGTTTGTTGTTTGGTTATCATATTTCTTTCTTTCTTTTTTATGATTATTAATTATGATACTACATTTGTAATAAGATGCGCAGCTTCTGGCATTGTCACTTTCCAACAAAAATTATCTGTACATCTTATAATTTTGATTTTGCCACCATTTTCATAATATGTATCTACTTCTGGCATATTTTCAAGTTGGAATATATATCCTAATTGTGGATTATACTTATTTTCTTTTTCATTGCCGACGCTCCTATAAGTCATTAAAATATTATTCTCCCAAATATTTCTTAAATTTATATTGTCTTGAGAATAAACTGCAGTGCTTACAATTATATTTTCTATCTGTAGATAATCCTTTATCATATTTAAATTTGGTTTGATTAATTTATGATTATATATTAGCTCGGTGATAGTTTCTGAATTAATAATTGCTTCTAATACAGAATTATTTAATATAACTGTATTTGGGATCCGACCAGTTTTTAATCTAATGCTTTCTTTTGTTGAATTAATAAGTTCGATAATATTAATAGTCGAAGTTGGATTGTTAATAGAATCAGAATCGGAGATTTGAGTAAGGTTATTTAGATTAAAGTTATCTGGATTTTGTAAATAATTACAAATTTCTATTTCTCTATTTAAGGAGAGAGAGTCCCAAAGCTGTTTAGTAATTATTTGTTCATATTTGCTATAACTATTTGATTGACTGCTTTCTAAGTAATCTATAGCCATTTCTAAATCTTGCTCTTGAGTTTCGTAAGGTGTGAGAATGAAGTCAGTAGCAGGTATCCTATTTGAATCAGCACGAATAGCGCGGTCGGTACTTCTTGCGACAAAAGCATCTTTACCAAAAATTGGAATGTTTCCTTTTGATTTCTTTACTTTTACAGTGTGAAATAATTCTTTAGATAGAAATAAATCATTTTTGTGCAACTGCACTAATGTAGTAAGCACAGGGTCAATACTACGCAAATTGTCTAATCTTTTTGCAGACATATTTGATTATCTCCTTTATTTAAAAATGAAATGATATAATAATAAAATTTATTTGTCGATTAATTCTAAAGCTTCTTCGTATGATAATTCAGGGCGAGAAATCATAAGATCAATTGTATTATTGTGTTTTATGAGTTTTTCATTATCGAAATGAGAAAAATTTGAATCAATTTTCGATATTGTAGAAATATTTTGTTTTGGTAATAATTGTTGCGAAATAGTTTTATTTTGAGAATTATTAATATTGCTTAAAATTGGTAATTTTACAATTTTTTCAGCAAAATTTTTAATTAGAGATAAATTATAATTTTCAGAATTATTTTGCGAATCATATTCAAATGCTATATTCATTAATTCTGGTAAGCATTCATCTATAATTTGATTTAATGCGTTATTTGATGAAATATGAGTTATTTTAGAGCAGTAGTTTTTGTAATTCAATAATCTTTCAGCTTTTTGATATTTTTCAATATCTTTTTGATAACACGATATTTGTTCTTTCATTTTGCGATACTCTTCTGAATAATCATTTTGTATTTTATAGTCATTTTCTTTTATCTCCAATTTATTAGCTAAATTATCATAATAATCAACAAATTCTGCAGGTTCTAATCCATTTACCGCAGGCGAGGCTGCTCCCAAAAAACCTTTATGCCTAAGCAATAGATCGGGATATAGGGAAATAGAGACTTTCTTAAATTTCCCTTGATTTAGTTCTTCTGAAAATTCTGGAGATATATCTCTTATTCCTGCTATTAATTTATCTGCGATTACTTTTAAGTACGCTACCCAGCCGTAAGCTGGAGAATTATCTTGAGGATGTCCCTTTACAATTGGAGCTATAGCAGAATTATCAATTGCTAATTTTGAATTGTAATTATTAGCGATTTTCATCAAATCTTCTTTTGTGTATGTCTTTTCATTACCATTAGAGTCAATGAAAGTACCGATTCGAAATACTTCAATTTCCATTATGTTTTTCCTTTATATGAGAAATAAAAATTATTTATTTTTTCTGAAAGCGAAATTAATATCTTGTCTCGCTTGCGAAAACAAAAAGATTTTGAATTATTATTACATTCATTTTATAATTATTTTATTAGTACTAAATGACACAATCATTTTGCAGTTTAAAGTATAACAAAAAGAAATCAAATACGTTTACAATAAATTAGAAAAGAGAAATTGTAACTCTAAGACAAGCATAATCAATATTATTAGGTAATTACATTGAATAAGAATAAAGTCCATTTTTTGAATTTTTTAATATTTCTTTGCATTATTGTAAGCTATAATTTAATTTCAAAGCCCACAACAAAAACCGAAAAAGCTCTCGAAAAAGCTTTTGAACATATCCAAAAGAATGAATTAGAAAAAGCTCACAAAGTATATTCTGATTTAATAAAGCAAAATCCAAAATCTCGAGATGCACTTATTTCAAGAGCTGAATTTTATATTATGCTCGAGAAATATAATGAAGCAATTAGAGATTATAATCAATTATTGACTTTTGATACTCTAAATTCAGTAGCTTATTATAGAAGAGCTTACGCCAAAAATAAAGGTGATAGTATAGCTGTTGCAGTAAACGATTACAAAAAAGCACTTTCAATGGATAGCTCAAATATTGATTTAATATTTGATTGGGCTCTATACAGTTTGACCTATGATAATATTCAAATCGCAATTGATAATTTAGAATTAGCATTAATTAAAGATTCTTCTCGTACTGAAGGTTATGGCTATTTAGGGTATGCTTATTATAGAATGAATGAGTACGACAAATCATTAGAAAATTATAACAAAGCAATTTCTTATGATAAAAAGAATACTCAATTATACTTTAATCAAGCAAATACTTTATTGAAATTGGATAAATTCGACGAAGCAATTAATTCTTATACAAAAGCTATTGAATTAGACCCTAATTTTGAAGATGCATATGAAAATCGATCATTTGCATATTATCGCATAGGAAATCTTGATAAAGCTGAAGCTGATAAATTGACTATTAAAGAAGTAAAAGAAAGGAAAATGGCCTCGTATGATGATAATATTGATTTATCAAAAAGCAAAGTATTTACTGACTCTACAAATCAATTAAAAATTTATATGCCTGAAGAATTTCATCAGACATTTCTTTCGGATAGTGAGATAATTTCAATGGGGGTCACTCGAGAAAAAATCCCTGATATTTTCCAAGGATTCATTGTAGGAGTAATAGTTGAAAAAATTTTAGATCCATCAAAAACATTAAAAATTTCTGAACCAAGTGATTTAATAGGATATTTAAAAGCTTATGCAATAAGCACTGGAGAAAATGCCTTTTATTCTAATATTATTACAGAGAAACAAAAACCACTCGGAAGGTATGGTCAAGGTGCATTTTATCAATCTATTTTGCAACAAATCAAATATTCAAGAGATTCTGAAGAAATCACACAATATATAGTAGGATATTTAAAATATAATACTTTGGTTATTCATAGATTTATTTACCCATCAGTTTTATCAGCTAAGTATGATAAAATGGTGGAAATTGCAATTGATAGATTTGAATTCTAATCTAAATAAAATTAAAGCAAAATGTATTATTTATTTATTTATTTAGATCTTACAGAAAAAAGTAAAATTATTGTCAATACAGATGCCGAAGCTACAATTACTGGAGATATATAATTGTCAAAAAATGATTTTTTCTCCGGTGGAAGTGGTGATTTTGTAAAAGGAAGTTCTGAACGCTCCAACCATTCAATTTCTGAAATGTTAATCGTGTCTGATAAAATTAAAGAGAAAGAATTATTTTTAGCATTCAACTTTGGAGAGCTTGATTCATTATTATTCTGCATGATAGAATATTGAAACTCACTTTTAGCAATTCTCTTAAGCTGTTTTTTAGAATTTTTAATTTTATCGTAGTAAATATTATTTTCTATAATGTTAATATTAAGATTATAAGAAATTGAATCCATAGATAGTAATTTTTTATTAGAAAACTCAGTACTAATAATATTTTGCAAGAAAATAGAAGAACTGTGCTGATTTACATTTATATTATTTATCTTAATTTTATCTATGGACAACTGATTTGCTAGAATATTTGCGAATTTATTATTTATTTCCTCGATTAGCGACAAATTATCTTTTCTAATATCGCTATTTTCTTCACAATAAACACTCAAATTCAATAAAAATCCAAAGATTAATATTGCCATTAGATTTCGAAATATTATTATTTTTATCATGGAAAAAAATCAATTCTATAATTAGAAGATAAATTAATATTTAACATATTTTTAAACAAAAAAATGTTATATTGCAAAATTATGTATTAATTTAACAATTACAATAATAAATAATTATATTTTTGTAAATAAATTTTAATACAAATAATTAATCGAAAATCTATTATATAAAAATATAAATAAAATGAAAAAAGTAGCAGTTATTATGGCCGGTGGCACCGGAAACAGACTCTGGCCCCGGGCAAATGAAAATACACCTGAGCAATTTTTACATTTCACAGGCGAAGGTACTATGCTTCAAAATACTTTCATAAGGCTTTTGCCAGTATTTAATATTGAAGATATTTATATTGTAGCATCTGATAATATGAAAGAGTTAATTTACAATCAATTACCTCAAATTCCACCTGAAAATGTGGTTCTCGAACCATTTGGAAAGCATACTGCCCCTTGTCTTGCTTTAACAGATTTATTGCTTAAAGATAAATATGACGAGGATACAGTAATGACTGCTTTCCCTGCAGACCATTCAATATATAATATACGTGAATTTCAATATTGCATAGATTTAGCTATTGAATTTGCATCTTTTAAAAATTGTATTGTTACAATAGGAGTCAAACCTACCCGGCCAGAAACTGATTTTGGATATGTACAAATTCGTAATTCTCAAGCAGGAATAGAAGAATATTATCCCAAAGGCATTCGGTATAGTGCTGCTTTTGCTGAAAAACCAGATATCGATACAGCTAAGAGATTTGTTGAATCGACTGATTTCTTATGGAATACAGGTATATATACTTGGTCATTAAAAACTTTTAGAGAGCAATTTGCACAACATTTGCCGGAAAATGATATATTGTTCCAGACCTTGAGAGATAAAAAATTCTCTGATATTTCTATGGAAGAAATAGAATACGTATATCGTCAAGTGCAAGCTGTTTCATTGGACTATAGTATTTTAGAAAAAGCAAGCGATGTATTTGTAGTCGAGGGGTCTTTCCGTTGGAGTGATTTAAGCAATTGGGACGAAATTTACAGACTTGCTATCAAAGATAGCAGAAACAATTTAATCGAAGGAAATGTTCTTGCAATAGATACTTCTAATTGTTTTATTAGCTCGCAAGAGAAAATGATTGGGGCTGTAGGAGTGAAAGATATTTTTGTTATAGAAGGTGATAATTCTATAGTAATATGCAAGAGAGGAGATTCTGAAAACATAAAGCAAATAGTAGATCATTTTAAAAGGAAACAAGTAAATAAATTTATATAAGTAAATAAATATCATTTTTATATAGCTGATTTTAAATATGAAAAAAAATACTAAAGGCATAATCCTCGCAGGAGGTAGCGGAACACGCTTATATCCTCTTACTGCTGTAGCAAGCAAGCAGTTGCAAGTAGTATATGATAAACCAATGATCTATTATCCCATTGCATTGCTTATGCTCTCCGGAATAAAAGAAATATTAATAATTACTACACCTTATGATATGCCAAATTTCAAAAAATTGCTGAAAGATGGTTCGCAATGGGGAATTAAACTAGAATATAAAATTCAGGAAGAACCAAAAGGTATTGCCCAAGCATTTATTATTGGTAAAGATTTCATTGAAAATCATCAAGTTTGCTTAATATTAGGTGATAATCTTTTTTATGGAAAATTGGATTTCCTTAGAAATGGTATAGCAAACAACAATGGTGGTACTATTTTTGGATACCCTGTAAATAACCCAAAAGATTATGGAGTAGTAGAATTTGATTCAAAAGGAAATGTAATAAGTATAGAAGAAAAGCCGGAATCGCCAAAATCTAACTATGCAATACCGGGAGCATATATTTTTGATGAAAATGCATGCGAAATTGCTCAAAAAATAAAACCGGGCAAAAGAGGTGAATTAGAAATTACCGATATGCAAAGAGAATACTTAAAAATGAATAAACTAAATGTAGTTACTATCGGCAGAGGAATAGCTTGGCTCGATACTGGCACTCCGGAAACTATGCTCGAAGCCTCTACTTTTATACATTCTATTGAAAAAAGACAAGGTAGGAAAATTGCATGCTTAGAAGAAATTGCTTTGAATATGGGATATTTGAATGAAAATGAATATCAAAACACATTAAATAATTTACCAAATTGTCTATATAAAGATTATTGCAATATGGTATTAAATGAATATACTAAAGCCTAAAATGAAAAAATTATTCTATATAATATTTTTTTATTTATTACTTACTCCTTTTATATCCTCAAGTATTATTGAATCAGAAAATATTATTATTGATTCTAATATGACTTTCGAAGAATCAATTAAAGGTACTAAAGCTCCAAAATCAATTATTGATAATCTGATGCTGCTCGATGTAATGTATTATTCTACAGATAAAAAACTACATAAAGGACAAATTGTAATTTCAAAGTCTGTAGAAAAAGATATTTCAAGTATTTTTGAAATTGCTATTAAAGAGAAATTTATTATTGAGAAGTGCATTCCGATTGTAAAGTATAATTGGAGTGATAATAAATCAATGGCTAACAATAATACTTCATCATTTAATTATCGCAAGGTAAGTGGATCTAAAAATCTTTCTAAACATTCCTATGGTTTAGCAATTGATATTAATCCAAAATATAATCCCGTAGTTTATAAGAATGGGAGAATTTCCCCAAAAGGTGCTACATACGATATAAATAAAAATGGGACTTTATCAAAGAAATCTGCTATAATAGACGCATTCAAAAAGCTAGGATGGAAATGGGGAGGAGAATTTAGATCCTTTAAGGATTATCATCATTTCCAAAAAATATCCAATAAATAACTACATTTTTAAAATTATAAATTACAATTTAAATGAAAAGATTTTTACAATTCATTGTGATAACTTTTGTTATTATGTCTATTACTGCTCAAAGCGAAGAAACAGATTCAGAAAATGAAAAAGTTGATATTACCCCCAAAATATTAGCTTTAGTTCGTGCAAAAGCTGAGCAAAATTTAAGTATTCAAAATATGAATTTTATGGTGCGTAACGCAAGATTTGGCGTAAAAGGTAGGCTAACTCACCAAATATCTTATAAAATTGAAATTGATTGGATGGATAAAGAAGATATTGATATGAACGATGCCAAGATCATTTATAGTCCAATAAAAGTTTTAGAATTTACTATTGGTCAATTTAAAGTGCCGTTTGCAAACGATTATCATAGGAATCCAGCAGATTATTCCTTTGCAAATCGTAATTTTATTACTAAGAGAATTATGAAAAATTTACGCGATGTAGGGGTTATGGCTGGATATTCCTTGCCATTTAAAACAGTACCGACTAAGCTAGAATTAGGAATATTTAATGGAAATTCATCTAATACATTTGAGCATGATTTATATAAAGCCGTAGCAGGCAAAATATCAATTTCTCCATTTAAAAATTCATTTTTAACTTTTTCTGGATATAATGGAGAAGTTACATTAGATAAAGTATCTAGAAAACATATTATGGCTGAAATGCTTGGTGCTTCTTTTACTCAAAATATAGGGAATTTCTTTATTGATATAGAAGGTGCTTATAAAGGTTATAAAGACTCATTAAAAACAAAATATTGGGCTGCTTTTGGAGTGCTTGCTTATGATATCCCAATTGCAAATAGTTCATTATTAAAAATTACTCCAGCAATTAGATTTGATATGCAGGATAGAAATCATGACTTTTTAGATGAATCACCTCGCAGGATTTCTGCAGGAGTTACATTTCATTTAAAAGAAAATAATAATTCCTATTTTAGATTAGACTTTGAAAAATACTCTTATAAGTCTGGATTCAAGAGTGAAAGCGACATGATTACACTTGAATATGTAATCAGATATTAAAAAATAAAAAAAAAGAAAAAAAATTTAAAAAAAAATTAAAGTTTTAAAAATCGATGTCGATATTTAATTCTGAACAGGAAAACAATTTAAACGGCAGGATGCCTCAAACAAAATAATTTTATACACGGAGGTTTTTTTATGCCAGTAGCAATTTCGGGTGGCTCCCGCATCAGAACAAATACACCTGCAGAAAATGCATATAACTCATTAATGACTAGTAGCAATGCAATTGCAAAGTCACAATTGAATATTTCAACAGGTAAAAGAATAAACGCCGCATCAGACGATGTAGCAGGTTATATCACAGCTCGCTCTTTACAAGCTCGTAATGGATCTTTAAAGTCAGCTTTAAAATCAGTTGGCGATGCAAAGAACGTTACAGCAATTACTCAAGATGCTTTAGACAATATCAATAATTTGCTTAATGATATTAATAGTTCAGCAGCAACTGCTTCTTCTGCAGCTCTTGGTACAGATGAAAAAGTAACTTTAGCAAAATCTGCTTACAGATTAGCTCAACAAATTCAAACAGTAGTAGATTCTACAGTGTTCGGTGGAAAACAATTACTTGACAACTCGTTCTCAGGTGAATTCTCTATCGGTTTCAAAGCTGATAACACAATTTTAACAATTGGTATCGACTTAACAACTTCAAACACTGACTTTAACACTTCATTTGTTAAAGATGGTACAACAACTACTACAAATACTTTTGATATCAAAGGTACTAAAGCAACAGATTTCGCTGGTGTAACAGGATTAAACTTATCTAGTTTAAATGATGTATCTTCAACTGATTTGGGTATATTCTCATCAGAAAATATCAAAGCTACATTACAAAGTTTAACTTCTGCTATTAACAACATCAATAAAGTTGCTTCTTATGTAGGTGGTATTGAAAATAGATTAACTTCTCAAGAAGAACTATTGAAATCTCAAACTACTAACTATAATGCTGCGATTTCAAGAATTGAAGATGCTGACATGGCTTCAGAACAATTGAGCCTTGTTAAGAATCAGTTCTTACAATCTACATCAATTACTTCATTAGCTCAAGCTAACCAAAATCCTAACACATTCATGCAATTGATGCGTTAATCGATATAATTAGCACACTTTACTCACGGATAGAGTACAAAAAAAGTCATTTGGCTAATGAATGATGCAAATAATTTGAGCGGGGGTGCGTTTATACTATCTCCGCTCATACTTTTATTAAAAATATATTATATTCATAGAATTAATTATGGCAAATATAGCACAACAATTAGCCGCTCAAAAAGCATACGGAAATCCTAAAAGTGGAAAGTTACCGACTTATCTTGAACAAGAAGTCTTGTCGTGGAGCAAAGAAAAAATAATATTAAAAATGTATGATCTATTCCTCGTGAGTAATAAAAGAGGTGATATACAGAAAATGGGAAGAGTCCTAATCGAATTAATGAGTTCGCTAAATTTTGAATATGAAGAGACTTCTACTCGCTTATATAGATTATATGAATATTGCCAGAGATGTATATATCAAAAAAGATATAAAGAAGCAGAAAAAATAATACAGGGATTAAGAGATGCTTGGAATGAAGCATTTAAAATTGAATAATCCAAAACTAAGAGACTTAAAATATAAATATATATAATTTTATAAATTGATAAATAATGCTTCTAAATAATTAAAAAGGAGTAATTTAAAATGTCGACTATTAGTTCAACATCTTCTACAGGTGGATATGCTAGTCAAATGGAACAATTAATTGATACCTATTACCAGACTAGACAACCAGAATTAGATGCTTTAAATACAAAAAAAACTACCTTAGAAAATAAGAGATTATTTTATACTAGGTTAAAAACGAACTTTAGTTCTTTAAATTCGCAATTAGATAAATTTTATCGACTCAATACTGATAAAACTTTTGATAACGATTTTAAAGCAACTGCTGATAAATTATTAAACTCAAGAAAAGTAACTTCAAGCGATGAATCATTCGTAAAAGCTAGTGCCGGCGATGGTGCTGTCATTGGTAATACATCTGTTAGAGTAAATCAATTAGCTTCTAATGATATATTTATTGGAAAGCAAAATTTATATGCTGGCGATGCTGGAATAGAAGCTGGTGAAGTTACATATAATATTCAAGTGCTTAATAAAGACTATAAAGAAGCCACTGACCCTATTGAAAATAAATATAAGACAGTAAGCGTAAAAATTGGATTCGACGGCACAGAAAGCAACGAACTTGCAATGAAAAAGATTTCAAATGCTTTTAATGCTAAATCAGAATTAAATTTTAATGTATCTTATGTGAAAGATACTTCATTAACCGGTAGATTAAGCTTTACTTCTAAAAATACAGGAGAAGATAACAAGCTTGATTTTTCTTTCTTTACTGCTCCTGAAAGTACTAATGCAGGAGTAAATTCCTTACTTGGTTTAGATAATATTAATTCTGACAGAACTTCAGTTAATGCAGATAATACTCAAGCTAGATTTAAAGTAGCTAACGTAACCGATTTAAATAGTAAGTTAAATATAAATGGTATTGACGTTACTCGCTCAAGCAATTCAATTAATGACTTATTGCCAGGAGTAACTTTAAATTTATTAAAAGTTCATACTGATAAAGATAATGATGTAAATTTATCTACAGAAATGGATACCGGAGCTGTCACAAAAAATATTGAGCAAGTTATTTCTGCTTATAATGATATTGTAAAGCAATTAGGAAGCGATAAAACAATGCTCAGAAGCGATTCTTCTGTGAATAACTTAAAGAGCCAATTTAGAAATATTATTTCTACTTTTATCGAACCAGCTCAAGGTACTCCAAATGACGAAGAAACTCTAAAGACAACTCCACGCAGTATCTCCGATCTAGGCTATAAAAGCAATAAAGACGGAACTATTTCAATGGCAGATTCTAGCAAATTAGAAGCTATTCTTAAAGCTGATGGTGGTGTTGAGAGATTATCACACTTTTTAAATTCTGAAAATGGACTTATTTCTAAACTAAGAGAAATTGGTAAAAATTTCGGTGATGATGATAGTATTCTTGACTCACGAAGAGATTCAATTGATAAACAATTAGAAGCAAATAGACAAAAAACTGATAGACTCGAAACCAGAATAGATACTGCTGCATTAAATTTAAGAAAAGAATATACACAGTTGACTAAAATGTTTAATTATACTTCTAATCAATATAGCGCTATGATGAATGTAATGGGTAGCTATAGTAGCTATGGAACGTCATATTAATAATTAAATAAAAAGGGAAATAAATTATGTTAGGCGAAATAGGTTCTATAAGTACTTCTGGGGCTACACTTTCTCACGATAATGCAAGTTTAGCAGAAAGCAAAAGATTTCTAAAAGCATTATTAGAATCTAATCAATTTGCTCCAACCCCAGGAATAAGTAACCAAAAAGTTACTAAAGAAGTATCTCAAAAAACTTTTGAAGAAAATCTAAAAATGGAATCAAGAAAAGTAGATTATGATTCTATTTCTAAAAAAGTTGAAGAATTAATTGCTAATGACGAAATAACAGTGAAATTCGATAAAGATGCTGATACTAAAATAATGATCATGAAATTCGTTGATAAAAAGACTGAAGATGTCTTAAAACAATTTCCAGCTGAAGTTTCTATTAAAATTGCTAAAATGATATCAAAATTAACTAGCCAAGGTAATTTGACTGATGCAAAAGTCTAATGGAAATATAGCAGAATTAACGACTACTATCGAAAAATTACACACAAATTGTAAAGAAATTTACAATTTGTGTGTAAATAATCAAGAACATCTTACAGAAATTTCTAAAGTATCAGAATTATTAGCCGATAATAATGAATATATACAAATCATTAAATCATATAAAGAAATGGAAAATAATGATTTATATAATTCAATTATGAATGAAAAAGCTGATATAATTACTGAAACTCTTGAGTTAAGTAAAAATATTAACGAAATTTTTAAAACTCAAAAAGACGTTAAAGCTGATAAAATTAAAAATATCAATCAAAAAAAAAACTTATTAATATATAAATAGGGACAAAATAATGGTAATCGACAATAACAGCTATATTAAAAATCAAATATCGAATATTAATTCTAATAATACTGCTCAAGTACAAAAACAGCAATTGCAACAAGAGCAGTCTGCTACTAATGCTGCTATTACTGCTGTACCAGTGCAAAATCAAAAATTAGATAAACTCGAAATTTCTGAAACAGCTAAAAATTATAATCAAATATTTGATAAAGTGAAATCAGGTGAATATAATAAACCTGAGACTATCAATGCAGTTGCAAGAAAATTATCTAAATTAATATAATTTAGAATTTAAAAAACAAATACAAAAAATACAATGTATACACAGGGTCATTTTATTAATTTTAATATTATAATTGACCCTTATTTTATATAAAAATTTAAAATAGCAAATGAAGGGATTAAATATTTATGTCTAGAACATTAAACAAAGTTATGTTGATAGGGAATGTAGGAAAAGAACCTGAATTAAAGTACACTCCGAGCGGTATCCCAGTTACTTCATTTAGGTTAGCTACTTCAGAGACTTGGAAAGATAAAGACGGCTCTGCTAAAGAACATACAGATTGGCATACTATTGTAGCTTGGAGAGGACTAGCTGAAGTCATCAACAAACTAGTTACAAAAGGCTCACGCGTTTATATCGAAGGACGCATTCAAACTCGCACATTCGACGATAAAAACGGTACTAAAAGATATGTAGTAGAAATATTAGCTGATAATATGCTGATATTAGAACAAAAGAAATCTAAAGACGATATAGAAAATTTAGATTCTGAATATTTCTCTAGCTCTTCAAGCGAAAATGAAAGCTTCGAATTAGATGATTTTAATGATGATTTGTTCTTAACAAATAATCAAGAAGATTTAAATGCTGATGATGATTCATCATTTAAATTTTAGATTAATCATATTTTAAATATAAAGAGATAATTATTATTTTAAATTCTCAAAAAAAAATGGTAATTTTAAAGCCCTTAATTATTATATAATTATGGGCTTAATTTTTATTTATGTAATTTCCTAATTTTAAAATAAGATGCAAGACAAACGCTCCGCTGAAATTAAAGTAGGATTAGTGTCTTTAGTCGCTCTAATACTACTTGTATTGGGGATTATACTTGGAAAAGGCTTGAGCATAAGCAATGCTAATCAAGTAAAATTTAGATTTCCTAATTCCGGTGGTATTCAGACCGGTAGCCCAGTAACGATTAATGGTGTAAGTAGGGGCACTGTTTCATCAATAGAAAATGATAATGGAAGCGTACTAATTAAAGCAGATTTAAAAAATGTCGAAGATATTTTTTCTGATGCAACTGCTAAAATCTCAATGATGGAATTAACTGGCGGAAGAAAAATTGAAATGAATCCGGGTATATCAAAGATAAAATTTGATAAAAATAATGAAATTATTGGAATTACAAACCCAGATTTCTCTGATTTATTAGGTATGTTAGGAAGTTTGTCAGATGGATTGACTAATACTCTAGATAAGTTGGATTCTGTAGCATCTTCTGTAAATATTATGTTTGCTGATGGTGAAATCAATAAAAAAATTAGATCTTCGCTAAGCAATACTGAAAGCTTGACAAATGATTTGCATCAGCTCCTATCTAATAATAAAAATAATATTAATTCTGCAATTAATGACCTAAAAACAATTTCTAACGAATTGAAATCAAGTGTCCAAGCAAATGAACCTAAAATATCAAAAATAGTTGATAATATTGATGCAAAAATAAATGAGCTAAGCAAAATATTTAATAAAGCAGAAAATGGACTCGCAAATATTGAGAATCTATCAAAGGATTTAAATAGTATTTTAAGTGATATTAAAACAGGAAATGGAACTCTAAATAAGTTAATTTATGATAAAAAGTTTTCTAACCAATTAGATACAACTCTGAGAAATCTTAATATTTTAATGAAAAATATTGATAAAAAGGGCCTAAATGCAAATGTGCGATTAGGTGTAAGAGATTAAATTTAACAAGGATATAAATTAAATGAACTTCTTAAAAAGAACTATGCTATGCGGAGAACCACGAGACTCGCATATTGGGAAAAATGTTATTTTAAATGGATGGGTGCAAAATGTACGTAATCTCGGTGGCTTAATTTTTATTGATTTAAGAGATAGAAATGGACTAATGCAATTAGTAATCGAACCTGAAAATCAAAAAGAATTAGCTGAAAGAGCTACAGAACTAAAACAGGAATACGTTATTTGGGCTAAAGGGGATATCCGTAAAAGAGAAAAATCAAATGAAAAAATGCCCACAGGACTCGTGGAAATGCTTGTGCAAGATTATGGGATCATTAATAAAGCAGAATTACCACCATTTGAGATCTTGAATGATATAGAGACAAGTGAAGAAATAAAATTGCAATATAGATACTTAGATCTACGCAGACCTGTTTTATTGAATAAATTTGTTGTAAGAAATAAAGTATATCAGATCTTACATCAATATTATTATGAAAATAATTTCTTGGAAGTTGAAACCCCTGTTTTAATGAAATCCACTCCTGAAGGAGCGAGAGATTTCCTTGTACCTAGTAGGATAAATAAAGGTAAATTCTATGCATTGCCACAATCTCCACAATTATATAAGCAAATATTGATGATTTCTGGTTTTGATAGATATATGCAAATTGTGAAGTGCTTCCGAGATGAAGATTTGCGATCTGATAGACAGCCTGAATTTACTCAGGTAGATGTAGAAATGTCTTTCGTGGATATTGATGATGTGCTATCAATGACTGAGGGCTTAATCAAAAGAATTTGGAAAGAAGTATTAGGTATAGAAATTGAAAATAAATTCAAAAGAATGACTTATGTCGAAGCAATGAGTCGCTACGGTAGCGACAAACCCGATTTGCGATATGATTTAGAATTAAAAGATATAACGGAAGTAGTGAAAAATTGTGGATTCTCCGTTTTTAAAGATAATATAAGCAATGGAGGAAATGTAGCTGTTCTAAATGCAAAGGGATGTGCTGATTTCTCTAGAAAAAAAATAGATGAATTAACTAATTTAGCTAAAAAATATGGTGCAAAGGGATTAGCTTGGATGAAATTTGAAAATGGTGAAATTAATTCACCAATTGCAAAATTTTTACAAGAAAATGAAATAAATGAAATTAAAAACATTGCACATGCTGAAAATGGAGATTTGCTTTTATTTGTCTCAGACAAATGGACTAAAACTTATACTATACTCGGCGCTTTGAGAATAGAAATTGCAAAATTAAGTGGAATTTATGAAAAAATTAAAAATGATTATTCTTTTCATTGGGTTACCGAGTTTCCGCTATTTGAGTATGATGAAGAAAGTAATAGGTATGTAGCAATGCACCATGCATTTACTTCTCCTATGGATGAAGATGTAGAATTATTAAATACTGCACCTGATAAAGCTCGAGCTAAAGCTTATGATTTAGTTATTAATGGTGCCGAATTGGGTGGTGGAAGTATAAGAATACATGACTCAAAGGTACAACAGAAAATCTTTGAGTTAATGAATCTAGGTCCGGAAGAAATTGAAAGCAAATTTGGATTCTTTACAAAAGCATTAAAATATGGCGCACCTCCTCACGGTGGAATTGCCCTTGGATTAGATAGAATTATTATGACCTTATGCAATACTGATAATATTCGAGATGTAATTGCATTTCCAAAAACTACAAGTGGGCTATCTCTTATGGATGGATGCCCATCGGCAGTTGATATCAAGCAATTAAATGAATTATCAATTAATGTGATAAAAGAAAAATAATTACTTAATTTAAGAAAATTAAAAGCACTTGTAAATATTTTATAAGTGCTTTTTTCTTATCACATTAACAACTAAGACTGAGAACATTGTTGTTATAAAATAAAATAGAACGCTAAAAATCATTTGGCAAAACAGTATTTTCGAGACTTCGTGATGAAAAAATATATCTATCACCACACATAAATCCTAAGTCACCCCAATCGACATTATTTAATTTATCCTTGAGTAATACTAAATCAGCATCTTGGTTGCGTGGAAATATTCCTAATATAGAGCCATCATAATTATTGCATTCGTTAAGGAAAAATGGATTTTTTGTTCGTGTCTTGCAATTCACATAAATTCTTTTTTGATTACTTTTATATAATAGTCTGCCCCACATCCACCAATTTGATTCATTGAATTTTTTTATTTTCCGATTTATCAATTGATCTTTGTATTGCAAAAGGTGTTTATGAGGATAATTATAAATCATCTTTTGTAGTTTACCAGTTTTTACGGTGCTTGATGTAATGAAATCTAAATTACCAAATTCATCAGATTCAAAAGCATAATCTAATCCACTTACAGCTCCAACTTTAACGAAAAAGTAATCGCTAAAACTCTTGTTATATGTTTTTTCAGAAACAATTAGTTGTCCATTTATATTAAGGAAATGTTCATTATTATTAGTTTTTCGCGAAAAATTCCCTTTTTCAAATCTCCAGACAATACAATTTGGAGAAAATTTATTGAATATTTTTTTATCTCCAAAATCAATTAAATCAGTAATAGTACCTCTTTCATAAATATAATCATTAAGATCAAGTGAAGAAGTAGCTTTCATAAAATCTCTAGGTGTGATGAAAATGAGTTCTCCTCCATCATTTAGGTGATCTATACATTTTTCTATAAAAAAAAGATATAAATTTGACCTTTCATCAAACATAACTGAATTAAATTTACTAATTGTACTATGTGGAATATCTTGATATCTAACAAAAGGCGGATTACCTATAATTGTATCAAATTTTTCTGTAATTGGATAATCAAAAAAATCCATATTTAAAGCATAGTCTGGACAAATTGTAGCATCAATTTCAATTGCTACTGCATCTGGTAGTAAATTAGAAAACCGCCCATTCCCACAAGAAGGTTCTAAAATTCTGCCATTATTTCGTCTGAAAGATAGCATCAGATGAACAATTTCAGTAGGAGTGAAGATTTGCCCAAAATTAATTATTTTATCCAACTTTATACAGAATTACTTAATTTTTAAAAAAATTTTAAAAAAAAAAAATTTAAGAAAAGTTAAATTAAATTCCAAATTATTTTTAGTAAAGTTTAAGAAATAATATCTTTTTTAATAATTATTTGGTATTTGACTAAAAAATCATTAATTTTGTAGTCCTATAAAATAAAAATAATTTTTCGGAGATAGAAAAATGGCAAAAAAAGAAGCAAGAAATATTATTACTTTAGAATGTACTGAAGCTAAAAAAGAAGGCAAACCAGCTTCAAGATACACTACTACTAAGAATAAACAAAATACACCAGAGCGTATTGAACTTAAGAAATACAATCCTTTCTTACGTCGTCATACTGTTCATAAAGAAATTCGTTAATTCTCTTTAGTATAATATTAATCCTTATATTTCGGATAAATATTTCTTTTTATAAAAGAAAAATTTAAATAAATTAAATCTACTTTAAATTTTATTAATTTGAAGTAGATTTTTATTATTAACAGCTTAATTATCGCTCAATATCATTAAAATGATTGAATTATTTAAGATATTTTTTTTATTTCTGAATAATTGCTTATTTTAGCAATTCATATTTTTTATAAAATTTAAATAAATTTTATTTATACATACGGAAGTAATAGACTCATAAATAAATAAATGAATATATTATTAGTAGATGACAATAAAGACTTCACCGCTACTCTTAGCGATTTAATTCAATCATTTGGATATTCTACTACATCAATAAATCACCCCGAAGAAGCAATTAACTTTCTCGCTATCAATAATAATAATATAAATTGTATATTGTTAGATATTGAGTTCGGAAATGATGTAGCTATGAATGGCATCGATGTATTAGAGCATTGTAGAAAAAATTATTTTTCGATACCTGTTGTAATGATTAGCGGAAAAGGAACAATTGAAACTGCAGTTAAAGCAACCAAATTAGGTGCAGCGAATTTCATAGAAAAAAGCATCTTAACTAAAGAAAAATTAAAAGAAGTACTAGAAAGCGTAGTAAAAGATTTTGCTAAAAAGGAAGAATCAGCTGAGATTATTAAATTGCTCGAATCTCAAGGAATTATATCAAAAAGTAAGGCAATGGTAGAGCTTGGAGATTCTATTATTAGATATGGCAGAACCGATTTAAATGTTTTAGTTACCGGTGAGACAGGTACAGGTAAAAAGCTTGTGGCACAAGCTATTCATAGCTTTAGTCGCAGAAATAAATCTTCTTTTGTAACTGTAGATATTCCAAATATACCGAGAGAACTATTCCAAAGTGAATTATTTGGTCATATTAAAGGCTCATTCTCTGGTGCTTCAGAGACTAAGAAAGGGCTATTCCAGCAAGCTAATCGAGGTACAATATTTTTAGATGAAATTGGCGATCTATCGCCTGAACTGCAATCAAATTTGCTTATTCCTATTGAAGAGCGTACTGTGCGAAAAGTTGGCTCTATTGAGTCAGAAGAAATTGATGTAAGATTTATATCTGCGACAGATAAAGATTTAATAGCAGGTATTCAAAGTGGAAAATTTCGCGAACAACTATTTCACAGATTAAGAGAATGTGGTATAAATATTCCACCGCTCAGGGAAAGAAAAGATGATATTCCCGGTATAATTAATCATTATGTAAAAAGACATAATCAGGAATTTAACGAAGCAAGAGAAATTTCCTCTTCAGCAATTGGTTATATGATTGATCAAGAATGGAGTGGAAATGTTAGAGAATTAGCAAGTGTAGTACGCGTTGTATTACAAACTGCTTCAAGCGACATAATTGAAGCAAACGACATAAGCAAACTTATATCTAATAATATTAATAAGCAATCACATAATATCAGCATTGAATTAAATAATGAGTCCGTTCTCAAACCAAATCGCACTCTAAAAGAAGATTTGGCAGAACTCGATAAATTAAAAATTATTAAGACGCTCGAAATGACCAAAGGAAATGTAAGCAAAGCTGCAGCACTTTTGGATATCAGTAGAGAAACACTTCATAATAAAATCAGAAAATACGAAATAAATACTCAAGAATTTAGGAAAAGATCCTAAATATATTTATTAAATTTGAAAAATCATTATAACTATATTAAATAAATTTTAAATCAAATGAACAGACAAGAATTAGCAAAAGCAATTTATGAAGTGTCTCACATTACCGGTGTGTTTAAACTTCGCTCAGGTATTGAATCAAATGAATATTTCGATAAATATAGATTCGAAAGTAACCCAAAAATTTTGCAAGCAATTGCTAAACAAATGGTAAGTCTTATTCCTACTGGAATAGATTACCTCGCTGGATTAGAGATGGGCGGAATTCCTATTGCTTCCTTACTTTCAATTGAAACAGGTATTCCTGCTGTTTTTATCCGCAAAACTCCAAAAGAATATGGCACTTGCCAATTTGTAGAGGGAGCTTTAGTGCAAGGGAAGAAATTACTTATTATTGAAGATGTAGTTACCAGTGGTGGACAGATAATTATTAGTACAAATGATTTACGTAATGAAGGAGCAATTATCGACCAAGCAATTTGTGTGATAGATAGAGAAGCTGGAGGAAAAGATAATTTGATGAAATCAAATATTACGCTTAATGCACTATTTAATATGAATGACCTAAAACCAAAGAAATAGGTTTTTTCTTATTCTAAATTTATTAATTTAAGCCCTGATATCTACTCTATTTTGAGCCAATGGGGAGTTTATTGCCGTTTGTGAGTTTGAATTACTTTTATAAGCCGAAAGTAATTTACTTGAATTGCTTGCAAGAGTATTATTTGAAGTATTGATTCCTGATTTCGAGCTATCACTATCTTCAGATTCCGAAGAAGTTAATTCAGATCGTGCAGCTGCTTCGTTGCTTTTTGCTGATGATGCGACGCTGTAATCTTGTCCAGATGGTTCAGAGGGTGCCATAGCTGCTCTTTGGACTTGTTGCATTTTCCTAATTGTTGCTTCAGGGTCGCCTTCGACTGGACTCATATCGATTTGAACTTCTCCACCGATAGCATATTGCTTACCATCTGGTCCAGTTTGATAAGAATATGATGCCCCACCACGTACAATACCACTACCTGCTGCTATATGAGTTTGTTCATGCTGACGAACTTCTGCATCTCTTTTTTCTAAATTTTTAATTAAAGCTTTATCTTCGTCAGAGAAATCTTCTTCACTATTTGACTCATTATTTACATTATTATCTTTTTTGGATTTTTTCTCTTTTTCATCTACTTTTTCATCTTTTAATTTATTATCTGTTTCTTGTAAAGTTTTTGGTAAAAATCGAGTTGCGTTCTCTGAAGCGATAAAAGTTTTATATTCCTCAGATAGCGCAATAGAATCATCATAATTTGGTTTATATATAGCACTTTCTTGCTCTTGCAGTGGTTGGTTAGTACCATTACCTTGAGTAGGAAAATCAATTGATTTAGCAGCATATAATGGGTGCGACCTAAATAAATTAATTGCCATATGTGTAGCGCTTACAGCCATATTATAATTTTTTATTTTGATTTATAAAAACGATAAAACGAATAATAATGAAAAAATAAAATATCCGATAATTATATATAGAATGTACTATTTTTTTGAATTATCGGATATTTTTAGATAATCTTTAATTTTTTTTTCGTTTGATAAAAGTTAATTATAATTATATTATACCATTTTCTTTATATTGTTTTATATCCTCAAGTGAATAACCTATTTTAGTCAGGATTTCTTCAGTATTTTGAGATAAAGTTGGCGGTGGAGCATCTACTTCACCCGGTGTTTTGCTTAGCTTTGCTGTCATATTGAATACTTTAATTTCGCCTATACCTTCTGCATTTACTGTAGCGAAAGTATTTCTATGTTTAATTTGAGGAGCATTGAGTGCATCTTCGAGAGAGAGAATTTCACCAGAAGGAACTCCTTCTTTATTTAATATTTCAACCCATAGCGATGTATCTTTAGTCATTAATTTTTCTTCTAAAAGAGGAGTAAGCTCAAATCTATTTTTTTTGCGATTTTCACGTTCTTTAAATCTTGGATCTTCTAATAATTCTTGACATCCGAGTAAATTACAAACTGATTGCCATTGTTCTTGTTTATTTGCTGCGATATTAATGAATCCATCTTTAGTGCGGAAAGTGCCAGAAGGTGCAGCAGTAAAATTATCATTTCCTAATAATTGTGGTTGTTGATTGCCTATCATTAAATTAGCTGCTACCCATCCTAGTGCAGGCATAATTGAATCGAGAAGGGCTACATCAATGAATTGACCTTCACCGGTTCTTTCGCGGTGAAATAGTGCTGCCATTATTGCATTTGATGCATTTAGTCCCCCTACTGTATCGCAAAGTGGGAATCCAGTTCTAAGAGGATTTAGAGTTTTATCGCCATTAATTGACATTACTCCACTTAATCCTTGAATTATTTGGTCATAAGCAGGTTTTTTAGCATCTGGACCAGTGGAACCGAAACCAGAAATAGCACAGAAAATAATTTTATTATTTATTTTTTTTAGTTCTTCATAACCAATTCCGAGTTTATCCATTACTCCTGGTCGGAAGTTTTCGACTACAATATCAGCAGTTTCAGCTAATTTTTTAAATATCTCGACAGCTTTAGGCTCTTTTAAATTTAAAGTAACAGACTTTTTATTAGAATTTTGAGCTAAAAAGCTCGTACCCATTAACTTTTTATTATATTCTGGTACGCATCCTAAAGCTCGTGCTAAATCCCCTCCCTTTGGATTTTCAATTTTAATTACTTCAGCTCCTAAAAAAGCTAAATTTAATGTTGCAAAGGGTCCAGAGAGAACATTTGTCATATCTAATACTCTAATACCTTCTAATACCTTCATTTTAAAACCTCGATTAATTTAATATATTTTAAAAATTATAAATTCCCAAATAAACTATAAAAAATAATTATTTTCTACTAAGTTTAATTTCAATTCTTCTATTTTTTGCTCTTCCTTCTTCAGATTCATTTGTTGCAATAGGTTTTATACTACCCATGCCGATTGAAATAATAGAATTATTATCAACGCCATGGTTAATTAAATATTTAGCAACAGCGTCAGCTCTTTGCTTTGATAGATTATTATTGCTTTCTTCAGTTCCTATGGCATCAGTATGAGCTGAAATTTCAATTATTAAATTTGGATTTGATTTAAGGAAATCTGCTAATCTATTTAAATAACTATAAGCTGCTTCGTTTATGACGAATTGTCTTGATTCAAAAACAATTTCTTCTAATATTATACTTTTTTGCTTAGAAACAACATCATCTATCGATAATAATTTGAAATTTTCTATAAGCGGTGTGCCTTTTAAGATATGAATTGCATCAATTTCTTTAGTAAAAGGGATATACCCATTAGCCGAAGCAGTCATAAAATAAATTTTACCTTCTTGCAAATTTGTAAAATATTTACCATTTGTATCGGTATCCATAGACAATAATGTTTCATCAGAAAGCATTTCATTTATATAAATTGTTGCATTAATTGGAGTGCCGTTTTCATTTGATACTGAGCCTGATATTGTAGATTTCGGATTTTTAAAGACAAAATTATATTCCAAAGTATCGCCTTTTTGGATTTGCGACATATCGATTATTGTCTGAATAGTGTCGTAATTTGGTGTAGAAGCAATTACTTTATATATTTGATTTTCTGGTAAATCAATTTCGTAATACCCCGTAATTGCATTTGAAATATTCTTGTATAATTTTCCAGTTTTATCAGTAAAAGTGAGTTGTGATTGCACTTTCCAATTATCTTCATCTCTGCATATTCCTCTTAAAAATGCTGAATTAGTTGCTTCTTGTCCTTTTGGTTTAATTATAGCAGAATAAGTAGAAATAATATCGCTAGAAATGTTATTTAAATTTTTATCAATATCGTCATAGATTTCATATTCCTTGCCGAGAGTTAGCTTTGTGAGAAGACCAGAATTATATTTAGAAAAATCTAAAATCGAATAAACTGAAGCTCCGGCTTTCCAATATTTTTTTATTAATTCTGGTTCGGTAATTTGAGAATTAGTCTGGAAAGTTGGTTCATCGGTGATGAGAATAATGATTTTTTTAGAGTCTGGTCTAAATTTTAAATCTAAAGCTTCATCTAAAGCAATTGACGAGACTTCATCGATAGCATTAGCTCTTATCCCGGAATAAAATTTTACAAATTTGTTGATTTCATCAGTTGGTTGTAATACTTCATAAATTTGTTCTCCATAAAGTATACCACCAATATTAAAATCAATACCTTTAATTTCTAATGCTCTAAAGAAATTATTTAGTTTTAATTTTATTTCATCAATTATATTAATTAGAGTTGGTGAGCAATCTTGAAGAAAGACTATATCAATTTTTTCTTTTGGCATAGCATTAACTTCATCTATTGTAACAAATTTATATGAAGTATCTGCTAAAATAAAATCTTTTCGGCTTAATTTAGGTACATCTCTGCCGTATTGATCTTTTACTTTAAATCTAATAATTTTTTGATTTGTATTAATAATTGCTTCTTTTTGTGAAATTATGTTATAATTCCAAGGTGTGCGAATTATTGATTTATTTAAATCATCTAATAGCAAGTTTGGAGTTTGGTAATACCTATTTGCAATATATTTCATTGCATTGTTTTTCTGCGAAGCAGTATTCAGTTCATTATAAATTGTTTTATAATTTGAGCCAGCATTATTAATAATTTGTATAATTTCTTTTGGTGTGGCTGTATTATCAGCTGGACTCCACAAATAACCATTATCAGAAATACCAGCATCAGAGGACTTCACAGAAATTGTGCTACGATTTCTTAAATCAGCAGTATTAAGGAATCTCTCAGTTTTTAATCTAAGAAATAGGTTGCTTCCTGTATATTTATTAGTAGAAAATTTCGGAATTATGCCAACTGAAAATTTATCAATAGATAATTCCACTCCTAATCTAAAAGTATTATCTTCATATTTATAACCCAAACTAAATATAGCATAATCACTCAATCCTCCTAAACTGATATAAACATCAGGTGAAAATTTAGAATTACCTCTAAAATGAGCTTGAGGAGAATATCCAATATTTGTATGCAATGTCATCCATTCAAACGGAGAATATATGAGACCAAGAGTCCAATTAAAATAATCAAAATCTTTATACATATTACTCACTCCAAATGAAGTAATAAGCGAAGAAATTGGAGTATAAACTAAAGATGAATTGAATCTAAATGTCTTTAAGTTATATTTATCATCAAATTTCCCTCTGTACATAGCTGAAGCTCCCCACCACAACTTATTTGGTACTATATTAAATCCAATTCCGGCAAAAAGTGATTTATAAGCTTTAATAGAATCTATATTATCAGGATATTTATCCATTACGAAACCAAGCCCAAAGTTATTTACTTTAGCAAATAAATCAAATTGACCATTAATTAATCCAAATTTATTATCTACAGGTACTCCTACTAAAAAATCAGCTACTCCGCGAATACCCAATAATCCGGGATTCCATTGTACAGCACTTGCGTCGCTGAGCATACCAAGAGGTCTGTTAGTGAAATCATAAGGTGTGTTATAATATGGAGAGCTAAAATTTTGGCTAAATAAATTATAGTAACCTAAAATTATAGTCAATATAATAAATATATTTTTAGATATTTTTATCATTCAATTTTTTTAATAATTAGATTATTTTATTTCAGAAATTTAAATATTGCAAATATATGATTTTTGTAACAATTTTTAATATTAAATAAATAATATTTTATTTGATAGAACAAAATGATTCATTCAATTTATTGTTGTTTATTATTTGTAGAATATTATACTTTGGCTAATAATCTACGTACACTTTTTTTGAAATTTGTGATGAGAAATTATTAATTGATTTTGTAATTAATTATAAATAAAAGAGTTAGAAGAAATATTTAAAAATGGCATTGCTTTTGTAAAATACCCTACATTAATTAAAATAATTTTTAAATAATTAGGTGAAACAATGATTTATAATAATTCTTTATTTAAAAATAGAGTACCAATTCTAAATAAAGCTCTTGATGCTTATGCTTTAAGACAGCAAACAATATCCAAAAATATTGCAAATGCGACTTCACCTCATTATAGACCAGAAGAAGTTCGTTTCGAAGAATATTTTCATACTCCGGAATTAGCAATCTCCGGAGTGCAAAGCGAAGACACTCATATTCCAATAGGTGCACCGCAGGTCAATGGTATTGAAGCAGGGAAAGATGAAGCTCCTGTACCGCGCCCAGAAGTGTATTTCTCTGGCGAGACTCATGTAAATATAGATAAGGAAATGAGCGAATTAGCTCAAAATCAAATAAAATTCCGATTTGCTTCTAGAGCAATGAAAAATTATTTTACTGGGATGATGTCCGCAATTACCGGATATAAACAATAATATTTAGATTATAAACTTAAAAAATATAAAACTATGGCAGAGAATTTATTTTCATCATTTGATATTACAGGGCAAGGCTTAAGTGTGCAAAGAATGCGATTAAGCTCAATTGCCAAAAATATTGCAAATGCAAATACTACTCGTGGGGAATATGGAAAACCTTACGAAAGAGAAGTTGTAGTAGTACGTTCGATCCCTCAAAGTCCCTTTGGGCAAGAGCTCGATAGCAGAATAAAACTATCTCGCACAGATAATGCTCATTCTCCAAATGCTGAACCATACTCATATCCCGGTGATTATAGAGTGCTAAAAGCAAATACTTCAAGGGATAATACTCCCGCAAGGTTAGTTTATGACCCTGCACATCCAGATGCTGATGATAATGGTTATGTACATTATCCAAATGTAAATATTGTAACTGAAATGGTAGAAATGATTTCCGCTCAGCGTGGATTCGAAGCAGGAGCAAATGTATTAGAAAGTGCAAAAAATATAGCTCGTGATTCGATGGAAATATAATTTATTGGTTTTGAAATAATAAAAAGTAATTAAAACAAATTTTCCAATATAAAACAATTAATTAATAAAAGGTATGAATTTAACTGCATTAAAAATTTATCAAGATAATCAAACTACTAAAAAAGTAGTCCAATCTGCGATAATTAAAAGTAGCAGAGTAAATTCAAATTCGGCAACAGATATGATACAATCTAAAATATCAAATACATCCGCCGAAACAAGAGGTGTAATTTCTAAAGGTGAAAGGAGTCACAATACGAAATTTAATCCTCATAATTCAGCCAGAGTAGAGCTTCATGAGGTATTTAACCGTAATGGGAAAATATCAACTCAAAGCTTTACCAAAGGTAGTTTGGTGGATTTCACAGTTTAAGGATGAACTGCAGGAAATTAGATAAGTCAAAAATAAATTGCTGATTAATATTTTGCAGGATGCACAATATTATACAATAACTAAAATAAGTATATAATATAATAAATAGAAGGAAGCTCTATTATGGTAGTAAATGAAATTGACCCCTCTAAATTATATTCTCCGTTAATACAGCAGAGAATACAAAATGACCCGGTATATAGACCGCAAGATACTACATTCGTAGACTCATTAAAGTCTTTTATCAAAGACGTTGATAATCAGCAAAAAGAGTCCGGCGAAATGACTGAAATGCTCATTAAAGGTGAAGCCGTTGACCTCCACGATGTGATGATTTCTGCTGAAAAAGCAAAAACCACTTTTACATTATTGATGGAAGTAAGAAATAAATTCCTAGATGTATATCGCGAAACGATGCGAATGTCTGTGTAATTATTTAAATTCAACAAAATTTAACTTAATAAATTATTAAAAAAGGAATATTTTAATAAAATGGCTAATAATAAATTTATAGAGCAAACCAAAAGTATATATACAAAGATGCCAATGTGGCAAAAATTAGGCTTATTTGCTGTGATTGGTATAGCAATAGCAGGTATGATTCTACTTATTGCAAATACCGGAAACAAAACTACATATGCGGTGTTATATTCTGATATTGATCCATCAGAAGGTGCAAAAGTAGTAGAAAGCTTAAAAGGGAAAAATATTCAGTATAAACTACAAGATGGAGGTAAGACAATCTTAGTTGATTCTGCCTTTGTCTATGAGCAAAGACTTGAACTCGCTAAAGAAGGCATTCCAGCTTCTGGTGGAATAGGTTATGAAATATTTGACCAAACTAATCTCGGAATGAGCGAATTTGTACAACAATTAAATTACCGAAGAGCTTTAGAGGGTGAATTAGCTCGTACTATTGGTACTTTAAATGAAGTGCAAAAAGCAAGAGTACATATTGTAATTCCAGAAAAAACACTTTTTGAGAAAGACCAAAAGCAACCTACTGCATCAGTGATTTTACATTTTAAAAATGGAAGAAATATTGATAATGCAAGCATTTCTGGAATTCAAAATTTAGTCGCAAGCTCTGTCGAGGGAATGAATACCTCTGCAGTTACAGTTGTTGATTATAGAGGTAAAGTATTATCTGCACCTCCACTTGATAATAATAGTATTACCGGGCTTACCTCACAGCAATTCTCTCAGCAGGTAGAAGTAGAACAAAATATGTCTAATAAAGTGCAATCACTTTTAGACGGAGTCCTTGGATTTGGAAATTCTGAAGTGAGAGTATCGGCTGAATTAGATTTCACACAGGTAGATAAAACAATCACTGATTATGACCCTGATAAACAAATTGTTCGTAGTGAGCAAACAATTATTGATAGTAGCAAATCATCTGATTCTCTTAGCTATCCTGCTGTTAATATGTCTAAAGGTACAAGTAATCAAATTGCAAATTATGAAATAGCGAAGTCTGTATCGAGAATAATTGAAGGAGTGGGCAGTATCAAAAGGTTATCTGTTGCGGTATTAATTAATGGTACTCAGAAAATTACAGACGTTAACGGTACTCCACAGGCTCAATATATTCCTCGTACTGAAGAAGAAATTAATAAATTAACTGAAATAGTAAAAAATGCAGTTGGATATGACGTTACAAGAAATGACCAAGTATATTTAGAAAATGTTCCATTCGAGACATTGAATGAGAGTCTAATACCGGTAAAAAAAGAAGAAATTATATGGTATCAACAACCAGAGAATCTAAAATTGATTGGTTTAGTAATTGTGATGTTAATCACTCTGTTTTTAATCTTTAGACTACTGCAATCTAAAGTAATGAAAGATAGAATTCGTATAGCTATGTCATTACCTGATAAAATAGTTTATTCTCCTGAGGAAAGCGATTCGGATTTATTAGATCAAAAAGAACTCGAGGAATTAGTATTCGAAGATGATGAACTATTATTACTTCCTGCTCAATTACCTGACCAACTATTGCTCGAAGGTGATAGAGAAGATATGAGCTTCGAGGAATTCGAAGAAGATGAAAGTGATAATAGCTTCCATGATAATGCTATACCTTCTGCGTCTCCTATAGAAATTCCAGAAATGACTGAAGAAGATTTATTTAGGATAGATTTGAGGAATAAAGTAACTGATTATATTGATGAAGACCCTCAAGAAGCCTTAAAATTAGTAAGAATATTGTTATCTAAAGATAGCTAATTAAAATAAATTTTTAACTTAGTATTCTATCTTTAATTAAATAAAAATATATTGCAATAAAAGATGAAATCAAATAAAGTAGCATTAGAAAATTTAACAGGTAAGCAAAAAGCTGCTATTCTTCTTATGTCGCTCGATGTGGAAGTAGCTGCAAAAGTGTTCCAAGAATTAGATATGAAAGAAGTGGAGCAAATTGCAGTTGAAATTACTAATATGAAAGACGTTGGTCCGAATATAGTAGAAGATGTAATTGAAGAATTTTATCAATTAATGACTGCTCAAAACTACTTAGTAGAGGGTGGATTAGACTACGCACAAGTCTTGCTTGAGAAATCTTATGGGATGGATAAAGCAAGAGAAATTATTGAAAAAATTCGAATACTTACGACAGTAAGAGGATTTAGCGTATTAAAGAAATCTGATCCTCAACAGCTCGCTAGCTTTCTCTCTAAAGAGCATCCACAAATTATTGCATTGATTTTATCTCATCTGCCACCGGATCAATCTGCAGAAGTGCTTACTGAATTTAATGAAAATTTACGCACTGATACTCTATTTAGAATAGCTACTATTGGGAAGGTATCTCCTGCAATGGTTACTCAAGTAGAGAATGTGGTTGACCAATTAGCAGAATCAACTCTTTCTCAGAATTTATCTTCTACTGGTGGAGCTCAATTAGTAGCAAGTATATTGAATAAATCAAATAATAATGCTGCTAAGCAACTAATTGAATCGATCCAAGATAAAGACGCAAATCTTGCTTTAGAAATAAAACGATTAATGTTCTTATTCGAAGATATTGCACAAATCGACGATAAAGGTATTCAAAGAATATTACGAGATGTTGACAAACGCGACCTAGCTCTTGCTCTTAAAATTAGCGATGAAAAAATGCAAGCTAAATTCTTTAAAAATATGTCTGAAAGAGCTGCTGCAGTGGTCAAAGAAGAGCTTGAATATATGGGTCCTGTGAAATTGAAAGAAGTAGAAGGTGCGCAAATGCGAATTGTTGATATTGTTAAAATGCTTGAAGAACAAGAAGAAATTGCAATCGGCGGTCGTGGTAAAGAGGATGTATTTGTTTAAAATTGATATTATATTTACCTTAAACTTAATTTTAATTAAAGGCTTTGATAATAATTTTCAAGTAATAATGAGAAGTTGTGGAAATAAAAAGTAATGAATAGTATAAAAATCACATTACCAAAGAAATTATCTCGAGTGGAAATACTTAGTTCTAAAGAATTAAGTAATGAAGATTATTTCCAATATATTCCTCTTACTCAAGTTCCTGTAGAGAATTATTCTCCCGATACTTTTAATGAAGAAATAGCAAATTTAAGGAATATCGATTATGAAAAAGATATTTTCGAAATGCTTGATATTCCTATCCAGCAGACTTTTTATAGAGAAGTATCTTTCACAGACCAAAGACGCCCAATACAAATTTCTTTAGATAAGCTGCCTAAAGAAACCATATTGCTATCAGATGCGAAAAGAAAAATTCAAGAATCTTATGATATGGGCTTTAGGGAAGGTCAAGAAATCACTGAAGACCATTTAAAAGAAGAAATCTCTCGGCATCAATCTTGGATTAAAATATTTGACAATCTTTCAATTGATTTACGCAAACAATATTCTAATGAAATTAGTAAATTAGAAGAAAGCATAGTTGGCTTATCTATTGAAATTGCAAAGCATATTTTAAATAATGAATTAAAATCTGATACTAATATTTTTACAACTCAGATTAAAAAAGCTCTCTCCGAAATAGATAATGAAACTATATTTAAAATACATATTAACCCTAAAAATTTTGCTGTATTAGAAACTATTAAGAGCGAATTATTATTGGGCTATGATGCTGATAAAGTTGTAATCGAACCAAATAAAAATGTAGATTTGCTTGGTTGCATTTTGGAGACATCTACTGGGAAAATTGATGCTACAATAGATTCTCAATTGAAAAAAATTACAAATAAATTAAGCTCTCTGCCGATTGAAACTGATCCCGATGAAGATATAAAAGAATCAACCAAAGAAAATATTAAATTAGATAATTTAGAATAAATGATACACCCTGACGCTATAATCAATAAATATTCAAATGCTTTGGATAATTTTAATACTATCTCAAAGACAGGAAGTGTGTCTAAGGTTGTGGGAGTATCATTAGAAAGTATCGGGCCAAAAGCTCCTGTAGGTGAAATTTGCTTTCTAAAAAATAAAAAAGATGAAATAATAAATAGAGCTGAAATAGTAGGATTTAAAGACAATAGAATAGTTTCAATGATCCTCGGCGAAATGAATGAAATTACTCCCGGGATGGAAATCGAAGCCTCAGGAGAAGCTTTAAGCATAGATTTAAGTGATAAATTATTGGGGAGAGTAATCAGCGGGCTAGGAGAACCGATGGATGGACTTCCGCCTGTACGTTCTATTGAAAGAAGGTCTGTAAATGCAGTTCCACCTACTCCACTAAAAAGAAAAAGAATTACTGAACCAATCTTTACCGGAATTAGAGCAATTGATGGTATGCTTACAATGGGCAAAGGGCAAAGAGTTGGTATTTTTGCAGGTTCTGGAGTAGGGAAATCAACTTTATTAAGTATGATAGCCAGAAATACAAGCGCAGATATAAATGTGATTGCTTTAATTGGTGAGCGAGGAAGAGAAGTAAGAGAGTTTATTGAAAAGGATTTAGGGACTGAGGGCTTGGCTCGTTCAGTTGTAGTAGCTGCTACAAGTGATGTGCCCGGATTAGTAAGAATAAAAGCTGCACTTACAGCTACTACTATTTCTGAGTATTTTCGTGATAGAGGTATGAATGTAATGCTTATGATGGACTCAGTTACTCGATTGGCTATGGCTCAAAGAGAAGTGGGGCTAACTGTCGGAGAACCACCTACTACTAAAGGTTATACTCCATCTGTTTTTTCAATTATGCAAAAAACTATGGAACGCGCCGGCACAAGTGATGTAGGCTCAATTACTGCTTTATATACTGTACTTGTAGAGGGAGATGATTTTAATGAACCCATTTCTGATACTGCAAGAGGTATTTTAGATGGGCATATTATACTTTCGCGTAGAGTCGCTACAACTGGTCATTATCCTGCTATTGATGTTTTGGAAAGCATTTCTAGACTAAGGAAAGACGTTACAACTGCAGAGCATAGTGCCGCTGCTTATGAAATACAAAGTATTATGGCTGCATACCGCGGAGCAGAAGATTTAATTAGTGTAGGAGCATATCAAAAGGGGGCAAACCCCAAAATTGATAGAGCAATTAGATTAATTGACCCAATTAATAGTTTCCTTAGACAAAAGACCGATGAGAAAATCAATTTCCAAGAAACGGTAAATAATTTAATTGCAATTGCAAAATCTGAATAAGAAATATTGAATAGGAAAAATGCCAAAAAAATTCTCTTTTAGATTAGATTCAGTTTTGAAATTGAGGACATATAAAGTAAAACAAGAAAAAGAAGCTTTATTACAAGTACAATCTTTGAGAATTAAAAAAGATGAAGAAATTGACAATCTAAAAAATGAATTAGAATCTACTTATAAAAATAAAAAAGGCAAAATCTCAGTAGAAATATTGCAACAAAATTTCTATAGACAGGAATATATTAAAGAAAATATTAAAAAATTAGAAAACGATAAAAAAAGACTTCTTGAAATTGAAGAACAAAGGAAAAAAATCTTTTTTGAAGCAATGAAAGAAGAGAAAGTGTTATTAAAATTAAAAGAAAAAAAATTAGCTGAATATAAATTTGAATTAGACCAAGAAGACCAAAAAGTAATGGACGAAATTGCTGTAAATTTGGATTATGACGATAAATAATTGAAATTAATATTCAAAGAGGTGCGTAATGAGTTATAAAAAGTTGATTATCATAATAGTATCATTAATTATATCACTATTAATAGCAATAGTGGGCTTAATGTTATTGTATAAATTCAAACCAGAATTAATTGGTTTAGCTCCTAAAAATAATAATTCTAAAGAAAAAGTTGAAGAAAATAAAAATAAAGATAAGCTACTCAAAGCAGATGCTAAAATGAATATCTCTCTTTTAGAATTTAACAAAATGCAGTCTGAATTAATTAAAAGTGCTATCTTAAAGTATCAAAATGAAGATATACAAAAACAAAAGAATTTTCTCTATGATAGCCTAAAAAATGTATCTATATCGATGAAACCAACACGTGATTCACTTGTGATGCTGAGAGATTCATTCCAAATTTCAAGGACTTATATTAATCATTTGAACGATTCATTAAATAAATTAAGCACTCTCTATAATACTGCTTTAAGTGATATTAAGAAAACTAAAAGCACAATTAAAGATAAAACTGAAAAAACTAAACAAGAGCAAATTGCCAAGAAAACCGCTGATTCTACTAAACAGTATAACTTAATGAATTATGCAAAAATTTATAATAATTCTAATCCACAGGAAGTTGCTCTCATTCTTGACCAATTAGATGAAAAAGATGCTGCTTTTATCATAAAAAATATGAACAAGAAAAAAGCTGCAAAAGTAATTGAAAAAATGCAACCAGAAAGTGCTGCAGCAATTATGTTGCTTGGATCTTAAAACTATATTAAAACTTTTTAGCTCGAAATGTGTCTATAAATTAGAGGAGATAATTTAAATTATAAATTATCTCTTTTAGTTTTTAGTTTTTTTGTTTATTGGTGATCTAATGTTTCAATATAAATTATTTAATATGGATAGCACTTTTATTGCTGTTGAGAGTATCGCAATAACTGATTATCATCCATTCCTAATTAATTTTTATACAAATACTCTTACTCAAAACGACGATTCATTAACGAGTTCAATAGAAAGTAAATTTCATAAATTATTGCCACAAACAATAATTAATTTCGTGAATCAACCTCTTATTTATAATAATATAAATAAGACAGGTACATTTGTTATAGAAGTATTTTATATTAACTTTCTTAATTCGAAAGTAGAATTTGATAAAAATGCTAATACATTTCATTTAATAAATGAAAATATTGACTTTCTCTGTGTGCCATCAAGAGATAATTCAACCGAAAAATATTCCAATATATTTAAAAATTTGAATCAACAATTGCTTCTACATAATCATAGTTTTATTGATGTAATAAGGCAATGGAATTATCTTCCAAGAATATGCGATATTAATAATAATAGAAAGAGTGAATATTCAATTTTTAATTCTATAAGGAAGGACTTTTATCTTCGCGACAAGATAAAAATATTCCCAGCAGCGACGGGCATAGGCATTAGTGGGAAAATTGCTCAAATTATTGTTTTTTCATTAAAAGGTAATTTTATTAAATATCAAATTGAAAATAATCTACAAACCTCTGCCTATCATTATTCAGAAAATACAATCGTGTCAGAAAGCAAAACAAAATTTGCTACTCCTATGTTTTCGCGAGGTGTAATATTAGAAGTCGAAAATAAAAAAACATTTTTTCTATCTGGCACCGCCTCAATTAGAGGTGAAGATACAATCGGTGATGATATTATTGCTCAATTTAATACAACAATAGAAAATATAAAATATTTGATTAGCCAAGAAAATATTGAAAAACAAATTAATAAAAAATATAAGTTAGTAAAACCTAATTATTTAAAAATTTATATTAAAGATAGAAATCAATTAGGTTTGATTCAAAATAAAATCCAATTGGCTTTCCCTAATTGCGATTATTTTATTGTAGAAGCAGACGTCTGCCGTTCAAATTTGCTTTTAGAAATCGAAGGTATTTTTGATATTATTGAATAATTTCAATTCTATAATTTAATTAATCTATAATTACAGTTTTTAAAGTTTTTATATTATTATTTATTGTAATTTTCGTATAATAAATACCGCTTTGAAGATTTAATTTTGATATATCTATTAATTCGGAATATGCTCCACTTTCATATATTACATTATCCTTTAAAGAAAAAATAATTTTTCCGTGAATATCATATAAACCAATGCTAACTTTTGATTTTTCTTTTAATTTAAATGAAGTATATACATAGTTGTCGGCAGGATTAGGATAAGTTTTTGCATTTATGTTTTCATTAAATTCATTAATGAATTCTTCTTTCACAGAGCTTTTGCTTAGAGGGTCGGTTTCAGTCATTATAGAATTTATATTTCTATCCATTCTTATCCAAATTGGTCTAATAATGCCATTATGCACAGAAATATTTATATAATCACCAAAAAATATATTTGAATTTGGGACGAAAGGTGTGTCGCTTATTTTGAAATTATTAAAAGTATTACCTCCGTCAGTAGATACTGCCATATATACATCTGTAGCATAATCATTATAAGCTCGTCTATCATAAAAAATTATATAGATATAACCATTAGTTTGGTCTATATCCATCCAAGTGAAAAATTGATGTTTTCCAGCAGAATCATTATTCACTCTAATTCTCTCAGACCATGTATTGCCACCATCTTTTGATTTAATAAGCCAAATATCAGTGTCATAAATTCCATTTCTTTGGTCTGACCAATTAATATAAATATTTCCACGATTATCGCTGTTGCTTAAATCACATTTAATAATTGGGAATCCATTAGAACGCATTATTCCGGGTATATTAAAATCCCATCCACCGGGTAAATCTTGTAATACTTTTTCTTGAGGCATCCAAGTCTGGCCATCATCGATACTTTTATTGAAAACTAATCCGAGTGGCCCCATCCACGTAACATAAATTTCTCCATTTACCCCTATTGCTGGCACTGCTCCTTCTGTTGTATTATCACTATCAATACAATCTCCGGCTACAGAATTCAGCCTTGTAGCTTTTGACCAAGTTAAGCCCTTGTCATTAGATTTAGCGAACATTATTGATGAGCTATCTGTCGGCAACGTAGAGCCATAAGAATCAAATTGAGTCCATGTAACATAAATATTATTATTTTTAGGGTTAATTACGCTCCATTCTTTATCTTGAGCTTTATTGCCATCTACATAAAGATAACTTTTATAATTAAATATTTCCTCATTAGCATCTAATCTTTGGCACATTATTCTATCTATCCATTTTCCTACAGTAATAGGTGGATTAGATAAATGAAAAAAATAAAAATTACCATCGGAATCAACGTCAATGCAAGGGTCGCCCCATACTCCCAAAGGAGCAGTTAATTTAATTTTCTTCCATGTCTTGCCCGTATCGTTACTAATATAAGAATTATCAATATTAGCTCCTGCTACTATCCTTGCTGGATTATTTGGATCTATTTTAATTGCCGGCTCGTTAATGTTTGAATTCTTATCAATGATAATATTTTCTGCTGTAAGGTTACAGCAAGCAAACGATAAAATAAATATTAAAATCATTAAATAATTTTTCATAATAATCACCTTTTGATTTTATATAATCTAAATTAAATATTTCTTAATTTTAGATTTCTTTAATAATTGTCTTTTTTATTCTTTTTACGGAAAATAAATGATATTGGTACTCCCTCTAAATCAAATAATCTCCTTAACACTCTTTCGGTAAATCTCTTATATGAATCTGGAATTTGCTCTGGGAAATTACAGAAAAATGCAAATACAGGTGGTTCTGTGCTAACTTGAGTTATATAGTTTATCCTAAGATCTTTGCCACCTACAGCAGGTGGAGGAGTTTTTTCTAATTCTGGGAGAATTAAATCATTTAGTTTCGAAGTTGGAATTCTTTGAGAACGGCGTCTTTGAATATCTTTACAAATATCGAATATTTTTAATAATCTTTGCTTCGTAACTGCGGATACAAATAATAATGGAATATAATCATACATTTTCATATTTTCGACAAATTCTTTTTTGAATTTATCAGCTGTTTTTTCATCTTTTTCTATTAAATCCCATTTATTATATACAATTAGCATCCCCTTGCGAGCAGCATCCACTTGATTAATAATTTTTTTGTCTTGGTCTTCTAAACCTCTTTCAGCATCGATTACTACAATTGCTACGTCGCATCTGTCAATTGCTCTTGCTGTTCGCATTATAGAATAAAACTCTATATTTTCATTAATTTGAGAGCGACGTCTTAGTCCAGCTGTATCGATTAATACAATTTCTTCGCCATAATATTTTACAGTACTATCAATTGCATCGCGAGTAGTACCAGGAATATTTGTTACTATTGATCTGTCTTTGCCGGTAAGAGCATTTGTGATGCTTGATTTACCTACATTTGGTCTTCCGACGATTGCAATTTTTAATCTATTGTCATCTTCGTCTTCGTTAATTCCTTGTATTGACTCTACTGCATTATCCAAGAAATCACCGGTACTTCTCCCACTTAATGCAGAAATTGGAAATGGATCTCCCAAGCCTAATTTATGAAATTCAAAGGAATTAGCATCGCTTTTTGCATTGTCGCATTTATTTATTACTAGTGTAACAGGTTTAGAAGATTTTCTTAGAATTTTTGCAATATCTTCATCAAAAGGAGTAATACCCTCAGCACCGTCGCATACAAAGATTATTGAATCTGCATCTTCAATTGCAATAAAAGCTTGCTCTCGAATAGCTTTCTCAATTTGATTTTCACTTCCGGGTACGAACCCACCAGTATCAATAAGTATAAATTTTTTCCCGTTCCAGTCAGATTCGCCATAGATCCTATCTCGAGTTACACCGGGAGTATTTTCTACAATTGCTTCTTTTCTACCGATTATTCTATTAAATAAAGTGGATTTGCCAACATTTGGCCTGCCAACTATTGCAATAATGCTCATAATTAATGTATTATTATATTGTAATTATCAAATTTAAGAATACAAAAATACGGAATTTGTGATAATTAATTGAGATTGTCGCCGAAATAATCAATAAAAAGATTTATTTATTGAATAAGTCTTATGATTACTTTTTAACTTGTTATTTATTTACTAATTATCAATTTATTAAAAGTGCTTTTATTATTTATTGTAGTTTTCAAGAAATATGCACCATTTGATATAGATTGAGTCAACAAAGTCTTATGTAAAATACCACTCTGAGAATATCCAGAATATATTTGCATAATTTCATTACCAAAAATATCACAAATTGCAATTTCTATATGAGAAGATTTTTCTAATATAATTTCTAAAACAGCTTCATTCGTTGTAATTGGATTAGTATATTTTAATTCAAAAGAATTTTGCAAATTGGATACATTTACTGGTCTAAAAATATTATATAAATTTAATTTTCCCCAACCCCATAATTCATTTGGTACTTCTTTTGTTTCATTATCTTTGGTAGCACCATTTTTCAATAATTCAATGGTTTCTTGTGGAGTTAAATTATTATTTTGAGATAATAAAATTGCAACTGCTCCAGTTACTACAGGTGAACTCATAGATGTACCATTTAAACAAGCATAAGGATAACTATTACCGTTTTTTTCAATTACCGCAGTTACAAGTAGTCTACTTTGTCCATTATCGCTATATTCACTATCAAAAGAACTTACTGCAGAGGAAATACACATTCCCGGGGCAACTATATCTGGTTTTACTCTATTATCAACACTTGGTCCGTGACTTGAGAAGGAAGCTAAACCTCCAGATTTCCCACCTGATTTTATAGTCATTCCTCTATAATTCATATAACTCGTCTTTGATGTAAATGCTCCTACAGCTATAGCACTTTTAGTAGAAGAAAAGTCAGAAATGGTAGAATTCGTGTTTCCTTCATCTTCAATCCCTCTATATCTAAAAAATGAACTTTCGATACCATAATAATCTACTAAATACCAATTCCACATATTAATTTTTCCTTCATCGGCTTTGGCAGAGATTCTAAATAAAAATTTATTATTGCACTTTGCATCAACAAAGGCGTGAGGTTTGTTATTAAAAGGACTTTTGTTAAGAAAAATACTAATCTCGCAAGTATCATTACCTTCGACAAATAAATGATTAATAATTGTATCGATAGCAGTACTATGATATTCAGTTTGATATTTTGCTTTTAATGAATTTCTATCTACAATTTCAAAATTAAATTCAAATGGTTTGTCCTCTTCGCCCCAAGCATCTATCCAAATTCCATTTTTTGTTTGTTGAGAATTATAATAATTATTAATATTTGTAATAAGTGGTGCATCTTGAGTAAGATTTTTGTCAATATGGAGTTTTGTATTGCCATCATTTCCAGCAGAAAGAACAAAGATTTTTCCTTTTCCTGTCAATCCATCAATAGCTTGAGAAAAAAGTGAAGTACCATCATGAGGTCCTATTTGCCCACCCCAACTTAAATTAACTACTGCTGGCTTGCCAATTGATTCAGCATATTTAAAGATATAATTCACACCATCTACAATATCGCTTGCCCCGGTATTTTTCCATTGTTCTTGTGATGGTGGAGTGAGTGAGACAATTACCAACTCTGACTTTTTTGCAATTCCAATGCTTTGCTCTGCAGTTTCGACATTTTGCCCTACAGCTATTCCGGCTACATGAGTACCATGAGACCCGGCTCTCGTATCAGATTTTGCTTGCAGAATTTGATTGCTACCTACTAATTCTCTTCCATAGGAGAAGCCTTCAGGATGCTTTCCAGAAGTCCCTTGCTCCCAAACTCTTGTAATAATTAAAGTGCTGTCAAGTGGATTCACAAAAGCAGGATGAGTATAATCGAAACCTGCATCGATAATCCCAACTACTACTCCTTCGCCATTATATGCTTTAGGCAAATCTTTACCTTCGATTACTTCTTGTATGTGAGTAATAATTTTAGCGCTATCTAAAGTGGGCGATGCGTAATTTCCTGTCTCGATATAAACTATGCCAGGTAATTGAATAAATTCAATATATTTATCGAAACTTACTCTCACTGTAGCTATTCCAGCTACAACTGTTGAAAATTTTGCTCCTATTGCTTTAGCTTTTTCAAAGTCAAAGTCATTATTTAATTTGCAAATAATCGATATATCATAATCATTTGCCAACAATTTATTTGCTTCTTTTGATTCAGATTGCAAAGTTTTGAATAATTTATATGCTTCTGGAGAAAACTTAGAATTTGCATTTGCAATAATATTACTCATCATCATCAGAGCAATAACTAATATTATTTGTAATTTTCTTTTCATTGCACTTTAACCTTTATTATTTATTTGTTTAGTTCAGATTCTATATTTAAACTTAATATACTATGCAAAAATAATAAAATTGATCAATATTGTAATAGTTAAATAAAAAACATCTTATTATTTTTTTTTGCAAAATTGTAAATTATTCTATTATTTATTAATAAGCATAATTATATAAAATTGTGTATTTTTGTAGTTTGATAATAATTATAATATTAAATAGAAAATAATAATGGCAAGAGTTTTAATTACTGGTGGTGCAGGATTTTTAGGTTCGCATTTATGCGATAAATTTATAAAAGAAAATTATGAAGTGATTTGTATGGATAATTTCCTTACAGGTACAGCAGAAAATATTTCGCATTTACTCGGCAATCCTAATTTCACTCTAATTCAATATAATGTCAGCAATTACATTCATATCACTGGCGAATTAGATTATATCCTTCATTTTGCTTCTCCGGCATCTCCTTTCGATTATCTTAAATATCCTATTCAAACTCTTAAAGTCGGCTCGCTTGGCACGATGAATTGTCTAGGATTAGCCAAAGCAAAAAATGCTCGCTTTCTATTAGCTTCTACGAGCGAAGTGTATGGTGATCCACTAATTCATCCACAATATGAAGGATATTGGGGAAATGTAAATCCAATTGGTATACGTGGTGTATATGATGAAGCTAAACGCTTTGCTGAAGCTATCACAATGGCATATTATAGGTATCATAATGTAGATACTCGAATCGTTAGAATATTTAATACTTACGGTCCAAGGATGAGAATTAATGATGGTCGTGCTATACCAGCTTTTATTTCTCAAGCCTTAAATAATGAAGATGTTACTGTATTTGGTGATGGATCTCAGACGCGTTCTGTATGCTATGTAGATGATTTAGTAGAAGGAATTTATAAACTTTTACTCAGCGATGAAATTGAACCTGTAAATATAGGCAATCCAAGTGAAATTACTATGCTCGACTTAGCTAAAGAAATTATAGAATTAACTAACTCAAAAAGCAAGATCGTCTATAATGATTTACCTCAAGATGACCCAAAAGTTCGCAAACCTGATACAACAAAAGCTAAAACTTTATTGAATTGGTCTGCAAAAGTAGATAGGAAAATCGGATTACAGAAAACTATTGATGATTTTCGAAAAAGATTAGGAAAATAAAATCAAATTATTGTTAGCAAACTGAATTTTAAAATTCTTTTTTGCATTAAATTAATTATTTGTTAGAAATAATAAATTTTAATCTTATAATAACGACGGCTTAATTCCGTTTCAAATTAAATAAAAATTAAACTTAGATAAATGTATGGAAAATAATACCTATAAAGCAGCTGGAGTCGATATCCAAGCTGGCGAAGAAACTGTAAAACGAATTAAACCAATGGTTAGGTCTACTTTTTCTGAAAAAGTTCTAGCAGATATTGGACTATTTGGTGGACTCTATGACGCTAAATTCGAAGATTATAAGCACCCTATCCTATGCTCCTCTACTGATGGTGTTGGTACAAAGCTTAAAGTTGCTTTTTTAGCTAATAGGCACAATACCGTTGGGCAAGATTTAGTGAATCATTGTGTAAATGATATTCTATGTTGCGGTGCAAAACCACTTTTCTTTTTAGATTATTTCGGTTGCGGCGAGCTTGATCCTGATGTTGCTGAGCAGGTAATAAGTGGATTTGTAAAAGCATGCAGAGAAAATTCAACTGCCCTAATAGGTGGCGAAACAGCTGAAATGCCTTCTATGTATCAAAAAGGAGAATATGATTTATCCGGCACTATAGTAGGAGTAGTAGAAAAGGACAAAATATTAAATGGTAGCAGGGTAGAATCCGGAAATGTTTTAATCGGTATACCTACTAATGGTTTGCAAACAAATGGTTATTCGCTTGCTAGGAAAGTCCTTTTAGAAAAATATAAAGTAAATGACTTTATACAAGAAATTAATTCAACTATTGCAGATGCTCTTCTTGCAGTACACCCATCATTTTTGCATTTAGTTATGCCACTTTTAGATAAAGATATAATTAATGGAGTTTCGCATATCACAGGAGGAGGTATAGTAGGCAATACAAATCGCATCTTAAGAAAAGATACTCTATCTTTACAAATTGATTGGAATGCATGGGAAACATTGCCTATTTTTAAATTAATACAAAATACAGGAAAAATTTCCGATGAAGAAATGAGATATGTATTTAATTTAGGAATTGGAATGGTGCTTTGTGTTGATAAAAATCATACTGACGAGGTTCTAAAGAGTTTAGCAAATGCAAAAGCTAAAATAATTGGTGAAGTAAAATAAATTTTTTAAATAAATTAACAGAAAAAAGAATAAAATGGAATTATATTTAGATACAGCAAATATAGAGCATATTAAAGAAGTAGCAGCTCTTGGGTTTATTAGCGGAGTAACCACTAATCCCTCACTTTTAGCAAAAGAAGACCCGAAAATTGATATTAAAAAGAGGATCTTGGAGATACATCAATTAGTTGGTGGACATTTGTCTGTGGAAGTTAATTCTCTCGATACAAATGGAATGCTTAAAGAAGCTGACGAAATTATTTCATGGTTCCCGGAAGCTACTATTAAAATCCCAATGATTCCTGCAGGGCTTGCTGCCACTAAGGAGCTATATAAGAAAGATATTCCGACTAATGTAACACTTATTTTTAGTCCTACTCAAGCTCTTGCTGCTGCTAATGCTGGTGCAACTTATGTGTCAGTATTTATGGGTAGATTAGATGATATTGCTGTCGATAGTTATGCAGTACTTAACGAAATTGGTGAGATTTGGGAGAAACAATGTTTAGATTCCTCAATAATTGCTGCCTCTATTCGACATCCTTTGCATATTATCCAAGCTGCAAAAGCTGGAGCAGATATTTCTACAGTACCATATAAAGTATTAATGCAATCTCTTCAGCATCCTCTTACTGATAAAGGGGTAGATGCATTTGTAGCAGATTATCAAAAAATGATGTCTATGAAAAAGTAGAGATAAATAAGAAATTAATTGAAATAGGCTGTCCCAAGTATTTTGGAGCAGCCTATTATTATTTTTGGATTATTGAATAATGATTATAATTGAATAAAGATTTATTTTATATACATTATATCAAATTTTAAAAAAAAGATTTCTACGCAAGGAAAAAACCTAGCAATAGAAAGAAAATCTATTTCATCATTGGAATTTTAATTCCGAATTTTTTAGCATTTTCTATAGCTCTTTCATATCCAGCATCAGAGTGTCTTATTATTCCCATTAACGGATCATAAGTCAATACTCTGCTAAGACGTGTATTTGCTTCATCAGAGCCGTCTGCTACTACTACCATACCAGCGTGAAGAGACATTCCCATTCCGACTCCTCCTCCATGATGTAAAGATACCCATGAAGCTCCACCTAAAGTGTTTAATGCAAAATTAAAATAAACCCAATCTGCAATTGCATCAGAACCATCTTTCATTGATTCAGTTTCTCTGTGCGGTGATGCTACAGAACCGCAATCTAAATGATCTCGTCCAATTACTATAGGAGCTGATACTTTACCAGTTTTAACTAATTCATTGAATTTTAGACCAGCTTTCATTCTATCACCATATCCGAGCCAACAAATTCTTGATGGTAGAGCCTGATAACCTATTCTACTTTGTGCATTTTTAATCCATCGGTGCAAAGGTTCATCATTAGGGAATAATTCCATTACAGCATCATCAGTTACTTTTATGTCTGCAGGATCTCCAGAGAGAGCTACCCAACGGAAAGGACCTTTTCCGTCGCAGAATAATGGACGAATATAGGCAGGGACGAATCCAGGGAAATCAAAGGCATTTTGAACATTAGCATATTCTTTAGCAATGCCTCTAATATTATTTCCATAATCAAAAGTAATTGCACCACGTTTTTGCATTTCGAGCATAGCTTGTACGTGAATACCAATTGATTTATATGATTCTTCTAAATATTTTTCGGGATTATTTATTCTTAATTCGTCAGCTTCAGCTTTAGTATATCCAGCTGGATAATAACCATTTAATGGGTCGTGTGATGAAGTTTGATCAGTAAGAACATCTGGAATAATATTTCTACGAATTAATTCAGGTAATACTTCTGCAGTATTTCCAATTAATCCAATTGCAACAGCTTTTTTCTCTTTTTTGTATTGTTCGACTAATTCGAGTGCTTTGTCTAAATTATCGACTTTCAGATCGCAATATCCATCGTGAATGCGTTTATCGATACGAGTTTCGTCGATTTCTACAGTTATTGATACAGCTCCAGCGAAGGTTGCAGCAAGAGGTTGAGCTCCACCCATTCCGCCCATTCCGCCAGTAAGTAAGAATTTTCCACATAAATCACCACCGAAATATTGTCTTGCTACTTCAGCAAAAGTTTCGTAAGTACCTTGCACGATTCCCTGAGTACCGATATAAATCCAAGAGCCTGCGGTCATTTGACCATACATAATTAATCCTAAAGCATCAAGTCGGCGGAATTCTTCCCATGTAGCCCATTTAGGTACTAAATTTGAATTTGCAATAATCACACGTGGGGCAGCTGTATATGTGGGGACTACAGCAACAGGTTTGCCAGATTGCACTAATAATGTCTCGTCCGGCTCTAAGTTAATTAGTGAGTCAATTATTGCGTCGTAGCATTCCCAATTTCTTGCAGCTTTGCCTAAGCCACCATATACGATTAATTGTTCGGGTTTTTCAGCATTTTCCGGGTCAAGGTTGTGCTGAATCATTCTATAAGCGGCTTCAATTTGCCAATTTTTACATTTTAAATTAGTGCCTCGAGGCACTTTTACAGTACGCATTGCTTTATATTACCTTAGTTAATATTTATATAATGTTATTATTTTTTGTTTAGAATATATTATTGATAATTTAAGAAAATCTTATTATATAATGCAAAATTACGGAAAAAGTAGGAGAAATGATAATCATAATAATTATTTAATTATTTCGCCATTTTCATAACTCCAGAATAGTAAATCGAGTTCATCGATAGGGATATCAATATCTTTTGCAAAATCATTGAATATTTTCTCAGTTTCTAAATAATTATTTTTAGTATTTATTTGTGGTAATTTTTTAAAAATTCCATTATTTACCAAATTTTTCAAGATATGTCTATCTAATATAGCTAATCCTTCGTAACCTATATTTCTCATAAAATGTGAGGCTTCTTTCATTCCGAAACCATTTACAACTTTTTGCAAGGTATTTCTTTTTTCAATTGTACTAAAATTAGAATCAAGAATTGCTAAAACATCTGGAAAATAATCAATAGCTTTGATTAGTCTTTCTGACTTTTGATTATGAAATCGAATATAATGCAAAGGGGAATTTAATAGCTCTACTGGATTAAACCTTTTATTATAAAAATCAAGTGATTGTAATTTGTTTTGTACTTGTAAAGCAGATTTAGCCTTGCTCTGAGGTGTGCAAATACAAAAGCATAATTCATAGAAATAATTCTCTCGCTTAATTTGCTTAAATTCAAGCAAACGTAATTTAATTTTATCTTTATTTTTTTGGTAATGCTTAATTAATTCAGGGTCTAATGGCATTTTCTCTTAAATCTCAGAAATAATATTATTAAATACACGGAAAATTTTTATTTTTATTTTTATACATTAATTTAAATTATTAAATTGCATATTAATAATAATAATGTACATTATATTAAATTAAATTAGGTAAATACGATAAATAAAGAGATAAATCAGATAGAAGATATATTAAAAGTACAGAATTTATCACTCAATATTGATAATATTCAGATATTAGATAATATTAATTTCACTGCTAAAAGTGGGGAATATATTTCTATAATTGGACAAAATGGTGCTGGAAAATCTACATTAATAAAAGCAATTGCAGGACTCTATTCTCAATACTCAGGGGAAATAATTGTACTAAATCAAAATGCTAAGCACATTAAAATTAATGAAATTGGTTATGTCCCTCAAGTAAAATCATTAGATAGAAATTTCCCAGCTAAGCTAATAGAATTAGTTGCCTCCGGCATCACTCGCACTTGGAATTGGAAAATATCAAAAAATAACTTTGAAAAATCTTTTGAAATATTAAAAAAATTTAATATTGATAGATTATATAATAGAAATTTAAATTCATTATCCGGTGGAGAACTTCAGAGAGGATATTTAGCTAGAGCTTTAGTGGGCAATCCAAAATTATTATTACTCGATGAACCAGCTTCAGGAGTCGATTCAAATGCAGAATCTGATTTAATTTTAATTTTAGAAGAATATAAGCTTAATAATAAAATTGCTATAGTTTCGGTTACTCATGATTGGAATGCTGCATATCACCACTCAGACAAAGTTCTTATGCTTAATATTAAGCAGTATTGTTTTGATTCCCCTAAAGTAGCTTTTACAGACGAAAACCTGCGTAAATTATATGGTCACTTAAACCATAAGCACAAAATGCAATTCGGAGGGCAACACAATGATTGATATTATACTTATGCCATTTATGCTTAGAGCTTTGGGAGCAGGCATTTTAGTTGCGATTATGGGTAGCATTTTAAGTCCATTTATAGTGCAGAGGAAAATGAGTTTCCTTGGTGATGGTCTAGCTCACGCAGCTTTTGGTGGAGTTGCATTGGGACTATTATTAGGTTTCGAACCACTTTGGATTGCAATACCATTCACACTTTTTGTATCTTTAGGAATTTCTTGGGTGAAAGATAATACAAATATTGAACAAGATACTTCTATAGGGATATTTTTTGCAGTATCGGTAGCTTTAGGTGTAGTATTTCTTTCTTTAAAGCATTCATATACAGTAGATGCTTATTCTTATTTATTTGGCTCTATATTATCAGTATCGCAGTTTGATTTGTTTATATCGTTAATTATGACAATAATTACATTAATATTAATGTATTTATTTTGGGGATATTGGGCTTATGCTACATTTGATATTGAATTAGCAAAAGCTGATAAACTAAATGTAAAGCGTGATGATATGATTTTATCTGCTTTAATTAGTTTAGTAATAGTTTTATCAGTGAAATTAGTCGGAATAGTTCTAATAGCTTCATTTTTAGTAATACCAGCAGCATCAGCTAAATTAGTTTCTAAATCATTTTCGCAAATGTGTATTTTATCTGTGATTATTGGAGTAAGTGGTTCAATAATTGGATTAATTTTATCTGTTTATTTGGATATGCCATCGGGTGCAATAATCATTCTGGTGCAAGCATTCGTATTTATAATTTTTACAATTTTTAAATTACGCAAATAGAAAAAATGAGCATAATTTCTGGAATTAAGGGAATATTATATAAAGAATTTAAAAGTGAATTCAGAAGTGCTTTTAATACATCATCTATATTAATATTTTCGATTATTTCAGTAATTATCATTTATCTTGCTTTAGGAGAATTACTCAATGAACCAAAAGTATTTTCTGGGGTTTATTGGTTAATAATATTTTTTAATTCGATGATTACTCTACCAAGGAGTTTTATAAGTGATGAAGAAACTGGTGTAGCCTTATTAATAAAATTAAATTCTGATAGTTTAGGAGTATTATTTGGGAAATTGATTTATAATTTAATAAATAATCTTTTGATTTCAGTTATAGCTGGGCTATCACTTTGGTTAGCTTCAGGATTATTTATTAATCAAATATTTGAATTTATAATCGTTATTTTTTTAATTTGCCTCAGTTTTGCGATAGCTTGCACATTGCTCTCAGCTATTATAGCTAAATCATCTAAGCGTGCATCATTATTACCTATTCTTGGTTTTCCCATATTAATACCTATTATATATTTAGGTATAGATGCATCTCAATTAGCTATTTCTGGATTACTTGAAAATTACTATGATATATTATTTTTGCTTATTTATTCAGCAATATTAATTTCAATTTCTGTAATTTTATTCGATTTTATTTGGGAAGATTAATTCAATTTATACACTTCCGATTCATCTTCGCATTCTTGCAATAATTCGCTGATAGTTTTGCATGTGCGTGGGTCTACAGCTTTTGCAGCTATTTCTGCAGCCGGGATTAATACAAATTTTCTCTTAGCAAGAAATGGATGTGGTGTAATTACTTTCTCGCTTGAAATTATGTGATTACCATATATTAAAATATCTATATCGATTTCTCGCTCGTGCCAATGTTCCCTTTTTTTTCTACCTAAATCTGATTCAATTTGCTTGCAAGCAGACATTAATTCAAATACTGATAAATCGGTAATCCCCGATAGAGCTAAATTAATAAAGGCATCTTGCTCCTTTATTCCAAAGGGTTCAGTTTCGTAATATGAAGAAATTTGAATATTAGATAATATATTTCTGATTTCTAATAATTGGCATGCATCATCAATAAATTTCTTTCGATTACCAATATTCGACCCAAGCGATAATAGGACGTATTCTTTTACTTTGTTATCCATTACATTTATTTTATTAATAAAAAAGAGTTATTCAAAGAGTGTATTATCTCTGTTGATTTTATTTAAATCGTATCCAAAGTGCAAATATGATAAGTCCAGTGCTTTTCTGCCTCGCGGAGTCCTTTGAATAAATCCATTTTGAATTAAAAAAGGTTCATATACTTCTTCAATAGTACCAGCTTCTTCGCCCACAGCTGCTGCAATATTAGAAAGACCAACAGGTCCTCCCTTGAATTTATCGATAATTGCAAGTATAATGCGTTTATCCATATCTTCTAACCCATATTCATCAACATCAAGTGCTTCGAGTGTCATTTGGGCTATTTCTAAGTTTATTTTGCCTTTACCTTTAATTTCTGCGAAATCTCTGCCGCGTCTTAATAACCGATTAGCAATTCGAGGTGTTCCTCTGCTTCTGCTTGCTATTTCTGTAGCTCCTTCTTCATCAATTGGTACGTTTAAAAGTGCGGAAGAGCGAATGATTACTTTTGTAAGTTCAGTTGTATTATAATAATCTAAGCGATTTGTTATCCCGAATCGAGAACGCAAAGGAGCAGTCAGGAGTCCAGCTCGAGTTGTAGCACCAATTAATGTAAATTTTGGTAAACTTAATTGTACAGAACGAGCAGCAGCACCTGAATCAATCATAATATCGATTCTATATTCCTCCATTGCAGAATAAAGATATTCTTCGACGATAGGAGAGAGCCTGTGAATTTCATCAATAAATAAAACATCTCGTTCTTCTAAATTTGTAAGCAAGCCAGCTAAATCCCCTGCTTTCTCGAGGACTGGACCAGAAGTAATTTTAATATTACTTCCCATTTCTCGGCTAATAATATAGCTTAGAGTTGTTTTTCCAAGTCCCGGAGGACCAGTAAGCAACACATGATCGAGTGCATCACCGCGTTTTATAGCAGCTTTAATGAAAATTTTTAAATTCTCGACTATCTTATCCTGTCCGGTGAAGTCATTAAAAGTTTTTGGTCTTAGAGCAGCTTCAATTTCTTCTTCGTTTTGAGAAAATCCAGATAATGGTGAATTATTTCTATTAAAATCTTTAGACATTTATTTCATTCTGATTATTTTTTTGAAAAGGGCAATTGTTAGGTCCATTTTTACAATTATTATTGCAAGGAGTCATATAAATTCTTGGTATTGCATTAGGATATTTTGACTTAAGTTCATTATGTATTTTCATTTCTAATTGGTATGAATCCCTGATAGTAGCATCACCGGGCATTACAATATCAATTTCTATAAAAATATTATCTCCGCTTCGGCGCGATCGCATTGATTTATATTCACAAAATTGGCTATGATTATCAATTACAATAGATAAAAAATCAAATAAAATGGGTTCTGGTAATTTTTTATCTAAAATATTATTTACATATTTATTTGTATTTTTTATTAGAGGATATAATAACACTCCTGAATATATTATTGCGATGACAAGTTGCAAAATATATTGATTCAACTTAAAGAAAAATGAAATTAAAAACCCTATTAATGATAAAATGATAAAAATAACTTCCTCGCTTTTAAGTATATTTTTATTTAAAAAAATATCTTTAAAAATTTCTTGCTGAGAATTTGAATAATAAAAGTTATAAAATCGACTTTTTAGTAAAAGTGCAATTAAAAGAATCACTGATATAAAAACAAATAATAATTTATTAGTAAATAAAAAATTATAATGAAGCCCTAGATTACTATTATAAAGAACATTGAACAATAAACCTGAAAAATATATAAGTGTGAAAAAATAAATAATCAATCTACTTAAATTCGATAAATCTATATATTTTCCATAGCCATAATCATATTGTAAATCTGGGGTATATGACATTTTATAATTTGCTTTGCTTAAAAGAGTTAAAATTATTAAATTAACTATTTCTAAGAATCCGAAAAGCAAAAATAATGGTGATCGCAAAAATATCCCTAATACAAATCCAATAATACTTTCAAAAATTGTTATGTAAATTATATATTGTAGATATTTATTAGATGTTGAATTATCTTTATAAATTATTTGACTATCGTTTTTATCATCCATCTATGATTACTTTAATATTCATTATTTTTTATTTAGCATATAAAATTAAGAAAAATGAATTACTTTGCAAAAATAAATTTAATAAATTTCAATTATTTCGGATACATTTAATAAAAAAAGACTTAAGCGTTAGCTTAAGTCTATATTTACTAATATATTTTAGGATTAAAAAGAAAGTCGTATTTCGGTTAATGTTTATTCTTTTTCTGATTCAGGTTTTTCTGTTTCAGATTTATCTGATTTTTCTTTTTTAGTAGTAGCTTTTTTTCTCTTTGCCTTTGGTTTTGATTCTTCTTCTTGTGATTCTTGGGTAACTATAGTTTTTTGTTCTTCAATTTCTTCATTCACTTGATTTAATTTCTCGATTCTTTCCATTTCATTTTTTTGATATTGCTTTTGCATATATTCATCAAATTCTATTTCTTCAGTAGTAGAGAAATCGAGCAATAGATCCATTAATTTTTTATTTAAAATATGAGATTTAAATTCATCATTAGATCTAATTATGTGATTTAAATTATCAATTGGCACACCAGGGAACATTTTAGAAATATTTTCTATATGGTCGTCGATGTCTGTATCTTCAATTTCAATTTTTTCTTTTTGAATTATTTTATCAGAAATAAAATTCCAGCGAATGCCCTTATTTACAGTTTCACCAAAGTATTTTTCGAACATTGGGAATTCTTCCATTACATCAGCTTCAGTTAATTTCACTTTTTGTTGCTTATAGAAATCGATTGAATATTTCACTAAGCTTTCTTTATAGAAATTAGTAGGTGTCTCGAATGAGTGCATTTCCACTAATTTATCTATTAAGTTAGTTTCCATAGCTTCGCGAGCTTTTTCATCCCATTTTTCTTGCAATTGGAATCCAATTTCTTGCTTGAAGTCATCTACATTATCGAATTTATCTTGTGATAATGTTTTAATTGTATCGCTATCTGCAACAAGAGGTACAATTTTTTGAATTTCTTTAATTCTATAAATTGATAATGCTCCATTTGGATGTGGATATTCGATTTCATCACCGATTTTTTTATCGATGAATTTTTCTAATAAATCCTTAGGATATCTATCGTCTTTTAAATCTAATTCAAAATCTGCAGGTGGCTCTGGAGCTGTATCAGAGTTTTCAGCTGGTTTTAGTTCAAATTCTACTTTTACTATTGAATTTAAGTTCTCAATTTCTTGAGCTGGTTCTTTAGGACCATTTGATTCTAAAATTCTATCTAATTGTTCATTAATTTCTTCATCATTTACTCTATGAATTGGCTCTTCAATTGTAAGAGAGCGATAATCGCCTAATTCAAAATCAGGATTAGCCTCAAAACGAACTTTAAATGTAGTCTTATTATCTTCTTTAATTACATCTTCGAGCGATGGCTGGCTAAGTATCCTAATTTGATTTTCTTTAGTGATTTGCTGAAGAAAATGATTTGTAGCGTCCAAATTAGCTTCAGCTTCTATTTGTGGTCCATAAAGCTTCATTATCATATTCCTTGGCACTTTACCTTTGCGAAAGCCTTTAATATCAACGCGAGGTGCAGTTTTGTTATATGCTTTATTGAAAAAGTCTTTTGCTTCTTCAGGGCTTACAGAAATTTCTAATTCTCTCTCGCAAGCATTTATATTTTTTAATTCGTATTCCAATTTAATAGCCTTAATTAAATATGATAAAATTATACAATTGTTGAATTGTGCGGATGGGGAGACTCGAACTCCCACGAATCGCTTCGCTAGATCCTAAGTCTAGTGCGTCTACCAATTTCGCCACATCCGCTTAGATTTGCTTTTTAAATTTCTAATACAAATAAATTGCTTTAGAAATAAGACTACTAAAATAACATTTTTTTTACATTCTACAAAAGATTAATAATAATTATTTAACAAAAAAAATACTTAATATATATTTTCTCTTTAAATAAATATTTTTCAACTATTTATTAATTACTTTCGTCTCAATGCTAATATACAGGAATTTTTTTTAAATTAACTAAAATTGGTAATATAATGAAAGTATTAGTAAGCGATGGCATCGAAAAAATTGGTGCTGATATGATGAAAAAAGCAGGTCTCGAAGTTGTAGAGCAAAAAATGAGTCCTGAAGAATTATTACAAAATATTGAGCAATACGATGCTATTATCGTTCGTTCTGCTACTAAAGTAACTAAAGAAGTTATTGACAATGGTAAAAATCTTAAAGCTATTGGTCGCGGCGGTGTAGGTCTCGATAATATCAACGTAGAATATGCCAAATCAAAAGGCATTCCAGTATTAAATACTCCAGGAGCTTCATCGATTTCCGTAGCTGAATTAGCAATCGCTCATATGTTTGCTGTTTCTCGCTTCTTAAATAAAAGCAATATTGAAATGAGAGAAGGCAAATGGCCTAAAAAAGATTATGCAAAAGGTATGGAATTAACTGGCAAAACTCTTGGATTAATTGGATTTGGAAATATTGGCAAAGAAGTTGCTAAAAGAGCTCTAGGTCTTGGTATGAAAGTAATTGCTCATGACCCATTTGTAAAGGAAACTACTTTAGATGTAAAGCTCACTACTAATGATGAAGTATATGCAAATGCTGATTATATTTCGGTTCATGTACCTTTAATTGACGGTAAAGCTTGCGTTACTAAAAATGAATTTAATAAAATGAAAGATGGTGTAGTTCTTATAAACTGCGCTCGTGGTGGTGTAATTTGTGAAAATGAATTATTAGAAGCACTAAATAGCGGCAAAGTAAAGTATGCTGGCATAGATGTATTTGTGAATGAGCCGCCTACAGATGCTCAAAAAGAATTAATTAATCACCCTCGAGTTTCTATCACTCCTCATATTGGTGCTTCTACTGTAGAAGCTCAAGAAAGAGTTGGCGAAGAAATAGCTCAAAAAATTATTGATGCTCTAAAAAAATAATTTTATAGAATAATTTTGTCTTTTAGCTGTTAGCATAGAGCTAAAATCATAAAATTTAAACCGTATGGATTCTTTCCATACGGTTTTTTATTAATACTTAGATTTTAAAAAAACAACCATAGAGCATTGCCCTATGGTTGAATAATATTTTTATCAATCAAAATAACTTTATTCAAAGTAAATTAAACTGTTACTTTAGATTTTTCTACCCAAATTTGAACTAATTCAATTAATGTTTTTACAGTCAATTCCATTGCATTTACAGATAACCATTCTGTTTTGCTATGGAAATTTTGAGCTCCACCGTATATATTTGGGCAAGGTAAGCCCATTTCTGTTAATCTACTTCCATCAGTACCACCTCTAATTGGTTCCCAGAATGGATTAGCACCAGCTCTTTCAGCAGCTTCAAACATATTATCGGTAACAACTTCATGACCACCTAAATAATCAGCCATATTTCTATATTGATTTTTAATTTCGAGTTCAATTTTAGCTTTTGGATATTTAGCTTGTGTTTTAGCTACAATTTCCTCGAGAATAGTTTGTTGCTTGTCTAATCCCTTTGTATTGTGGTCTCTCATTAACATTCTTAATGTTGATTTGCCTATTCCGCCCTCGATTGTGTGAGGATGTATGAATGGTTCATATTTCTCAGTAGTTTCAGGAGACATATCCTTTGGCAACATTCCTACGATCTCTGAAATAATTCTTACGGAATTAATCATTATATTTTTAGCAGAGCCCGGATGAATATCTCTACCATACACAGTAATAGTAGCACCATTTGCACTAAATGTTTCTTTATTAAGTTCTCCTGGGAATTCACCATCTATTGTGTAAGCGTATTTAGCACCAAATTTCTTAATATCAAAGAATATAGTGCCTTGACCGATTTCTTCGTCTGGTGTGAATCCTATTTTAATATCGCCATGAATTATTTCAGGATGCTCACTTAAATATTGTGTCAAAGCCATAATTGCAGCTACTCCAGCTTTATCATCAGCACCGAGCAATGTAGTACCATCAGTTGTAACGAGAGTATGACCTTTGCATAAAGCTAATTTTGGATTTTCAGCTTCAGTTATTACGATTGAATTATCAGCTGGTAGGACAATATCGCCACCTTGATAATTTTCAATTATCTGCGGTTTTACATTTGCTCCAGTTACATCTGGAGAAGTATCTAAATGTGCTAAAAGACCAATTGCAGGTACTTTCCCAAAGGCAGGATTATTCTGTGGAATATTTGAAGGAATAGTAGCGAATAAATAACAATGCTCATCTAATGAAATATCTTTTACACCGAGTTGCATTAATTCATTTTCTAACAATTTAGCTAAATCAAACTGTTTGAGCGTGCTTGGAGTGGTTGATTCGCCATCTTTTGATTGAGTATCTATTTTTACATATCGTAAAAATTTATCTAAAACTTTTTCTGACATAATTTTAACCTATTTAATTATTATATAATATATTAATTTTTTAAAAAAATCGAATTATAAAAATAGCAATTCTAATTGAAAAAATCAAATTTAATTATAATAATAATAGAAATACTTGTTTAAATTAAAAATATAAATATAAAATTAAAATATTTGTAAACATTTCCAATTTAATTACGTCTAACTTTTATTAAAACAACATTTATAAATTCATTTTTTCAAGAATCACAATATAGAAAATACTTTTACTCATTAAATAAACTCAATAATATTAAAATTTATATTTAATTTTGTTGAATCTTATTATTTGAAAATATGTCTTTATAAATAATAAATTGGAAATTACTTATGCCAAATGGAAAAGGAAAGATCCTCTGGATCGATGATGAAGTTCAACTACTTAAACCACACATATTCTTACTCGAACAGCGAGGATACGAAGTAGCACAAGCCACAAATGCAGACGATGGAATCGAAATGTTAAAATTAAATTCTTATGATTTAATTTTTTTAGATGAGACTATGATTGGAATGACTGGAATAGAAGCATTGCCAATAATCAAAGAAACAGCACCTTCTACACCTGTCGTAATGGTAACAAAAAATGAAGCAGAAGATTTAATGGAAGAAGCAATTGGCAAAAAAATTGATGATTATCTCACTAAACCAGTAAATCCTGCACAAATCATTGCCGCTGTTAAGAAATTCCTTGACTCTAAAAGAATTGCACAAGCTACAATTACTCAAAGTTATTTACAAGGCTTCTCCGATATTACTCAGATGCTAAATGAAGATTTAGAATGGAGCCAATGGAACGAAATTTATCAAAAACTTGTTCACTGGTCGATAGAACTCGATAAACACCCCCAATTAGGCTTTTCTCAGACTCTTCAAGATTTATGGAGGGAGTGCAATACAGTATTTTCTAAATTTATAGAAAATAATTATATCCGATGGATTTCAAATGAAAAATCACCTGATAGTCCTACATTTTCTAATACTTTAGTGGATAAACATTTATTACCACTGCTTAAATCAGGCGACCCTGTATTTTTTATAGTAGTAGATTGTTTGCGATTAGACCAATGGTTAGTTATGGAAGAATTACTAACTCAGTTCTTTACAATTAATAAAAGCAATTATAGTTCAATTCTTCCTACAGCAACTCCATATTGCAGGAATGCAATTTTCGCTGGATTATTCCCAGCTGATATTAAGAAATATTTACCTCAATATTGGGTAAATGAGTTAAACACCGAAGATCATAAATTAAATGCTTTTGAAAAAGAATTGCTCGAAGAACAATTAAAGCGTAAAGGAGTGAAGCTCAAAGATAATTTAAATTATATCAAAATTCACGACACAGAATTTGGCAAAAAAATCGAAGCTGATATTGGTAAATATGCTAAAAAGCATCTGACCGCATTAGTAATAAATGCTGTAGATATGATAGCACACTCTCGTTCTGATTATGCAATTTTAAAGGAAATCGCACCAGACGAAGCTGCATACAGATCTCTTACTAAATCGTGGTTTGCTCATTCGAGCTTATTCCGTATGCTTCAAGTAATTGCTGAAAACAAAAATGCAAAAATATTATTAACCACAGATCACGGCTCAATTCGATGTATGCGTGGTGTGAAGGTAATTGGAGATAGAGATACAAGCACAAATTTAAGATATAAATTTGGTAAAAATGTAAAGGCTGATGAAAAATATGCTATGCAAATAAAAGACCCAGAGAACTTTAGACTACCTAAAATGGGAATTACTGTGAATAATATCATTGCAAAAGAAGATTACTATTTTGTATATCCTACTGATTTCCATCAATATATGGCAAAATATCGCGATAGCTTCCAGCATGGTGGAATTTCTATGGAAGAAATGATTATTCCTATAATTGAATTGACACCAAAAAACAGATAGAATTAAATATTTTATGTTTTAGCTTAATAAAATTGAAAAAATGTCGAAAGTACAAAATACATCATGCGAATTTGTAGTAGGTGCTTCCTTTAGATAAATATTATTTTTTAAATAATTATAAGAAATAAAAACCCGATTTTAATCTAAAATCGGGTTTTTTTAATTTAAGTAATGATAAAAATTTATTTTTCATTAGGAGGAGGATTGCTTAAAAATATCGCAGAAGGGTTATCATTTACTGCTCTAAGGGATTTTTTTAATTCTTTTGTAGTTGTTTTTACATTATCCATTGCTTCATTCAAAGTAAGAATTAAGTTCATACTTTGATAAGATAATCCACCAATATTTTTATTTAGATTTACCATTACAGTATCATAGCGAGCAATGATTTCATCTAATTTTTGAGATAATTCTATTTCATCGATTTTTTTATTTAATGTATTTGAGAAATCTAATAATCTATTTGAAGTTTCATTTAATGTAGCAGTAGCATTATCTACATTAATCATTGTATTAGAATTGTTGAATTTATCTAATATTTGCGAAAGACTAAGTGAAGATTCGCTGATGTACTTTACTGCTTCATATAGCTCTTTATTTCTAATAAATTCATTAGATGCATCTAGGAAGTCAATTGCACCGCTTGAGAGACCTTCAGCATCAAATTTCTTTAGATTAACCATAATATCTTTAGCAACAGTACCAATTTCATCAAATCCCGAAGGTGCTGATGGGATCAATCTATGAGGTGGTTTAAATGATAAAAGTGGATGCATAGCATAGAAATTTTTTTCTGTAGGGAAGTGAAGTTGCATAAATTTACCGCCAGCAATACCAGCAAATTCAGGTTTTACTCTCATACTATCTCTAATTTCAAAATTCTCTCCAATTTCCATAGTTATTTCTACTAATTTGCCATCAGGAGCTAATTGAATTGTAGAGACTGTACCAACTGGAATACCTTGATATTTTACGGCAGAACCAATATCAATACCATCTATAGAACCTTCTAAATACGTAACATAAAGAGTATTAGTTTTAAAAAATTTATTCGCTCCTAACCAAATAATAGCTGCTATTACTACTAATGTAGCTAACATTACAAATATGCCAATCATAAAGGCACTTGAAACTCTTCGTGTAGGAATTTTACTCATATATAATTGTCCATTTTATAATTCATTTTTTCGATTACTATAAATCTAGTTCAGAAGTAATAAACATTTGCTTATTAATAAAATATAAACGAAAAATATAAATGTTTTATTTGAAATTAATTAAAAATATATTATAAATTGATACCTATGTTATAATAAAAAGCAAGCGGTCCCAAGACGAGCAACGCAGGATCTTTTGTAAATTTAAAGCTTTTGCCAAGTGAGAAAATTGCAGGACCAATAGGTGTGTCTAATTGGATAGAAGCACCAATGCCATGGATTAAGCTCGATATTTTAATTTGCTCTGGCATTAACCAAACAGAACCAATATCATATCTAAAGGAAAAATAAGTATCAAAAAACAATTTAAAATGTGGTTTATACCTTATATCGAGTTGAGCTTTAGCAAGTTGTCTTCCGATTTCTTGACCTTCTAAAATTCCATAAAATCCTGTATTTTGGTGTAAATCAAAAAATTCAGGGTAGGGTGTAGTTTTATCTGAAAATCCAAAAGAAAGCATTGGTGAAATGGTAAAGTCTCCTTTTGAATGATTATATTTATAGTTAAAAATTGCCTTAGAAAATGAAACATTATTTTTAATATTGAATAAATTTGTTTCGAGAGATAAATTTAATAAGTATCCACTTGATGGAAAATAATGTTTATTTTCAGTGTCAAAATTTGCATCGAGTTTAATTGTATTAATAGAATAAAAACTACCTTTATCTTGTTTAGCAGCATCCCAAATATAAAATCTTTGAGATTCATATCGCCCTTCAATAGCTATTCTACCGCTTTTTTTGATTTGACTTCCTACAGATAATTTTGCTCCAAGAGCTTGTGAGCCGATATCTTTTAGAGGAGAATATCGGAATTCATGAGCAGTAAAATCATTTATTAGTTGATAATTATATTTTCTTTGATAATGGTAATAGGCTTGCATTTTGTAAGTAAAAAAAGTGTTTAGCAAGCGTGGTTGTTCTAATATTAAATCATTGAATATTTCTCTTTCTCCTCCGATGAATCTAAAGTTTAATCGCATTCCTACATTCATGAAATTTTCTTCGAGCAAGTCAATTCCAATTCTAGTTTTCTTTGTTTCATCTATTTGAAGACCAAGATTAATTGCCTGCGAGCCAATTTCCTTAAGAGTAATATATAAATCTGCAGATGCATTATAATTATTACGCAGAATTTGCATATCTACAGAAGAGAATAGATTGGTATTAAAAATATCTTCCCAGCTTTGGGCGAGTTTTTCAGCGTTAATATAATCTCCTATTTTCAATTTTAAATTTCTTAAAATCAATTTTTCGTTAGTACTTAAATTTCCGGTAATGAATATATTATTTAATTTAGGAGTATTTATTTCAATATTTAATTGACTTTGATTTGTAAAAATATTTACTGTAGATAAGTTATAACCTTTGCTAATTAAGTGTTTAAGGATAATTTCCTTTAATTCATTATCTTGATTTTCATTGAAAGTCATATTATTAAATAAAACATCAATTGTATCTTGAATTAAATTTTTAATATTTGTATCTGAAGTTATAATATTTATATTTTTAATTTTCCTATAAATATTAGTTTTGAGCATTAAAGTACTATCAAAATCATCATATACAATTTCAATTTTATTATATCCATTTAGACTTTTGATTAATTCTTTAAAATCATTTGCAGTGTTAATTGCATTTTTTTGTAATGCTTGTATAGTATCGCTATCCAAACCTTCGAATTTAATTTTTGTAGTGGAAAAATCAATTTTACTTATTTCTCTAATCCTATAGCTCAGGACGCTATCCTTATATTTATTTATTTTTTCTTGAATTGATTTAATTTGAGGAATAGTTGCTATTTCTCCAATTTTAATTAAAGTATCTAAATTTTCGAAATCTGAATTTTTTTGATTTTTTAATTCAGGAGTTATAATTAAATCTGCAACTTTTGAAGATGAATTTTCAAATTTTTTCATTTGAATAGAAACAACTTGGTCAGCTAAATTCCAGGGATTATTTAAATCTTGTTGAACTAATAATGGAGTAGTTGTATTAAATACAATTATTAAATCCGGCGAAAATTCTAAAGCCTGTTGCGCTGGAATATTAGCAAAAATACCACCATCTACTAGAATTTTATTATCATAGCGGACTGGGCTAAATTTAAGAGGAAGAGTAGAACTAGCTCTCACTGTAGTTGCGAGATTCCCTCCCTTAAAGGATACAGTTTCACCATGAATCACATCAGTAGATATAGCTCTAAATTTATATTTTAAATCATCAAAAGATGTAAGCGGTTGATAAGGTGCATTCCAAAGGATATAATTTAGAAAATATGTAAATTTTGTTCCGATTGAAATAGCCTCTGGAATTATAAATTTAAAATTATTAAACCGTAAGCTTAAAATTGAACGGTCGTTAATGGCTTTTTGGTCAAAAAATAATTCGCTTCTATTAGTCTCTTTACCGATTGAATATATTTCATTCCAATTTAAACTTTTTATTATATTTTCAATTTCTTCAGCTTTATAACCAGATGAGTATAAACTTCCCATAATCGCACCAATGCTTGTGCCTATGATATAATCAATTTTAATGTTATTTTGTTCAAATTGCTTTAAAATGCCAATTTGGGCTATTCCTCTGGCGCCACCACCACTCAATACGATAGCTGTTTTTGGTCGAATAAGTTCTAAATCCTCAATTTCAATTTTAGTTAATTTAGAATTAGCAATATTATGATTTAATAAAATTGCAATTATTAAAATCACATAAAAAAAAGCCAATTTAACTGAGGAATAGTGCATTTACATTTTAATTTATAATAAAAAGATTAGTATCAAAAATAAAAGTATGAAATGAAAGCTAATTAGAAAAAAAACTTGATTAAGCCTTTCATTACATACTTAAATAAAAATCTAAAAATAAAAATGATTTACATATAGAAAATTTTAAATTGTACCATTAATTCTATTGCCCACATCGCCTAATCCGGGGCTTATAAACGAATTATAAGTTAGCTCTTCGTCTAAGGCACAGGAATAAATATTTATTTCAGGAAATTGTGTTATCACTTTCTCTACGCCAGCAGGAGCAGAAATAATTGATGCAATTACAATTTCTTGAGCACCATTCATTCTAAGCGAATCAATAGCAGTGCAAAGAGTATTCCCGGTAGCTATCATTGGCTCTAATATTATAATTTTTGCTTTTGGGTTGATTGCACCGTAAGAAGAATATAAACCACTTATTTCGTAATTGTTTTCAGTTTTGCTCAAAGCTTGGTATTCTATTTTTGCACTTGGGAAAATTGTTGTGAATGAATTTAACATTCCAAGTCCGGAACGAAGAATTGGTAATAAAATTAATTCCTCATCATAGACATCACATGTGGCCTGTTCGATTGGTGTAGTAATTTTAATTTGTTTAGAATTAATTGTATTTGAAATTTCAAATGCCAAACCCATTGATATAATATTTAAAGCATTTCTAAAGTCGTTACTAGGAGTTTCCTTATTCCTTAATATTGATAAGAAATTATTAATAGCTTTGTTTGAAATTAAGTTAATCATTTTTTATCCTTCCCTAGAAAATAAATATTTTGATTAATTCTGTTGATTAATTTGTATTATTAAAAGTTAAAGATATTTGGGTAAAATATTAATTCTAGCTTAGGAACCGAATAATATGTACTTACTTCTCTCGGTATAGTTTCAGTTTTTAGATATCCGGTATACTTATTCATAATGAAATATATGTCCCATTTTATAGCAATATTTGCTAAACCAATATTACCAATTTCAAGATTTCCTATTATTCCTAATCCTGCATTTATACTAAAATCATTGCGATATTCTGGTTCTGTTTCAGTAGAACCTAAACTCACTGAAATATAATTTGCACCAAGATTTAGTCCGAAATTAATTCTATTGTTCGGATTAAAAATTACAGTGGTACCGAGCCCAAAAATATGATGCAAAGTAGGTCGAGTATTGACATTTTCATCAGCAATTTTCTGATTTTTCGAATATAAATATGAAAAATCTACTAATAACCATTGAAAAGGAGTTACAGTTAGCTTAGCTCCTGGAGCAAAAATTCCATCGTATGAGATTTCTTCGGTATTTCCGCTTCCTTTATCGTATGATTCAACAATTGTATTAGTACCAAAAATTGGACCAAGCCCAATAAGTGGTCTATTAAATCTTATTTCATCATAATAAAGATCATCTTCATACTCTTGAGCAAAAGCAAAATTCATATTTGCTATTAAAACTAAAAACATTACAGCAATGAGCTTGAAGAAATTCTTAGCATTTTTATTTGTCATTTCAATTATTTCCTCTATTTTCATATTTTTTATTTCAGATATTTTTTCAGCAATTAACTTAATATATTTTGGATGATTAGTTTTTCCTCTAAATGGCACCGGAGTCATATACGGACCATCTGTTTCAAGCATTATTCTATCAATAGGGATCATTTCAACTATTTCTGATAGGTTTGATTTTTTGAAAGTAATATTACCTGTAAATGAGAACATCATCCCTGCATCCATAAAAATTTGAGCATATTCTTTGTTTGATGAAAAGCAATGCAAAACAGCTTTAAGAGATTTATCTTGCATTTCTTCAATCACACTTAGAATATCTTCATCAGCATCTCTATTATGAATAATTGCAGGCAAATTATTTTCAACAGCTAATTGTAATTGCTTTTTAAAAACATCAATTTGTAAAGCTTTTGGGGTGAAATCATAGTAATAATCTAATCCGATTTCTCCAATAGCTTTACAATCTGAGTTTTTTAAAAGACGATTTATTTCATTAACGGTTACATCATTATATTCATTTGCATTATGAGGATGAATCCCGGCAGAAAAAAATAGTCTATCATCTAATTTACTAATATTTTCGACTTTCTGCAATGATTTAGTATCTGTAGCAGGGATTAAAATAGCTTCAATACCTTCATTAAAAGCTTCTACTATTGTATTTTCGACAATACCATCGTAGTATTCAGAATCCAAATGGCAATGAGTATCTATCACTTACTTTGTAATTCTTTTAATTTTTCTTTCACTTCTTCAGAATGCTTAGCAGCTTTTACATTTTCAAAAATTGCAGCAATTTTTCCGTTAGGATCGATAATAAATGTAGTTCTAGCTATCGCCATTGAAGTTCTACCGCACATTGTTTTTTCTCTCCACACACCATAAGCCTGAATTATTTCTTTATCTGGGTCTGTGATTAAATCAAAATTTAAATTATTCTTTTCGATGAATCCTAAATGTGATTTTGCATTATCGGCACTTACGCCTAATATTTCAGCATCCATTTCTTCGAATGTTACTTTTTCATCGCGGAAATTACAAGCTTCTGTAGTGCATCCAGATGTATTATCTTTAGGATAGAAATATAGTATTAACCATTTTCCAGCATAATCTTTTAATGATACTTTTCTACCATCTTGCAGTGTGGCGTCAAAGTTCGGTGCTTTTGCGTTTAATTTTATTTCCATCGTTGTTTCTTTCTGTTTATTAACAAATATTAACTAATTTTTTGAGCGTTGAATAATTTGATTAGTTTCTTCTCAATTTCTGTAAGTTCATTTTGAGCAGGACTAATATTATTCTTTAAATTTAATTCAAGAGTTTTATTATCATTTTTCAATTGATTAGATTTTATCTCTTTATTATTTATATTAAAGTCGATTTTATCAATATTATTATTGTTTTTAATATCTGAATTTATATTATGTGCAGCAGGAATATTATTTCTTTGCTTTTCTTTTAAACTTAAATTATTATGCTTAAAATCACTTTCTTGAACATAATTTTGTGTATCCTTTACAATTTTAAAGTTTTTTTTTAAGTCCTTAATCTCATTTAATAATTCAGAAATTTGCAAAGTAGTATCCATTGCTGCCATTTGCAGGAGCGATGTCTCAAATTTTATTCTCGGTTGAGTTGCATATTTAAGTTGATTTTCTGTATTAGAAGCCAAAATCAGCAAACGCAATAAATCATTTTTAGAGAAATTATTTGCTGTTTCTTTATATTGCTCGATATTTTCTGAAGATGCTTCTACTAAACTTGGAGATTCTGTAATTTTAATAGTGAGTATATTTCTAAAATGCTCGACCAAACCCTCCATTGTTTCCTTTAAATCATAACCTTTGTCTATAATCTGTTTAGTTAAAATAAATATATCACTTAAATTTTTATTAATAATATTATCTGTTATTCGGAAATAAAAATCTGTATCAATTAGATGCAGAGAATCAGACATTTTGTAATAATCGACTTCGTTTCCACAAAATGCAATCACCTGATCGAAAATACTTTGAGAATCACGCATTGAACCGTCACCTTTTTTGGCTATAGTAATAAGGCTTTTCTCGTCGATTTTAATATTTTCTTTTTTTGCAATTTCCTTTAATGAGCTGACAATATCATCAATTTCCATTCTTTTGAATTCAAATCTCTGGCATCGACTAAGAATTGTAGCAAGCACTTTATGCGGTTCTGTAGTAGCAAAAATAAAAAGTAAATGAGGAGGAGGCTCTTCCAAAGTCTTAAGCAAAGCATTAAAAGCTGCAGTAGAGAGCATATGAACTTCATCAATAATATAAATTTTATATTTCCCCGAAGTAGGCAAATACTTAGAATTTTCTCTTAAATTTCTAATGTCATCGACTGAATTATTAGAGGCACCATCGATTTCAATTACATCCATAGAGCGACCTTCAATGATTGAGACACAAGAATCACATTCATTGCAAGGTTCGTTATTTTCTTTTGGATTCGTGCAGTTAATCGATCGAGCTAAAATTCTCGCAGTAGTAGTTTTTCCAACACCTCTTGGTCCGCTAAACAAGTAAGCATGATGAATCCTACCTGATTTCACGGCATTTTGAAGAGTAGTAGTAATATGTTGTTGTCCGACTACATTACTAAAGCTAAGTGGTCTCCATTTTCTAGCAGTTACTAAGAATCCTTTTTGATTACTATTCTCTTCCATTAAATAATATTAATTTTTTTCGAATTTATATTTTATATTAATACTTTACCGGTCATTTCCTTTGGAATTTCTAATCCCATAATTGTTAGCAAAGTAGGAGCTACATCTGCTAAAATACCGTCGTTTATTTTTTTATATCTATTACTAACCAATATGCAAGGGACTGGATTAAGAGAATGAGCAGTATTTGGAGTGCCATCAGGATTTAAAGCATAATCAGCATTTCCGTGGTCAGCAATAATCATGACTTCATAACCCATAGTGCGTGCTGCGGATACAGTTTCTTTTACGCATTCATCAATTACTTTTACTGCTTTCTCTATTGCAGAATATACGCCAGTATGCCCAACCATATCCCCATTTGCGAAATTTAATGTGATGAAATCATATTTTTGAGTTTTAATTGCTTCTACTAATTTATCCTTCACCAAATATGCACTCATTTCAGGCTGAAGGTCATAAGTAGCAACTTTAGGAGAGTTTACTAAAATTCTATCCTCATTTGGAAATACTTCTTCTCTGCCACCAGAAAAGAAAAATGTAACGTGAGCATATTTTTCAGTTTCTGCTATTCTCAATTGATTTAAACCATTGTTTGAAACTATTTCGCCAATAGTATCAACTAAATTTTCTTTGTCAAAAAGAACTTTTACACCTCTAAAACTATCATCATAATTAGTCATAGTCAAGTAATACAATGGGATAGTATGCATTTCGTATTCTGGTAAATTCTTTTGAGTAAGAGCTGTAGTAATTTCGCGTAATCTATCAGTACGGAAATTAAAGCAAATCATAACATCACCCTCTTTTACCAAACCTATTGGTTCATCTTTAGAATCGGTAATTAGAATTGGCTCTATGAATTCATCTGTTATATTTTTATCGTATGACGCTTGCACTGCTATAACTGGATCAGTAAATCTTTCTCCAGCACCTTTAATCATAAGATCGTACCCTTTTTTAACTCTTTCCCAGCGTTTATCCCTATCCATTGTATAGTATCTACCGCAAATAGTTGAAATTTTTGCTGTTTTATCTTTGATATATTCTTGTAAATCTTTAATAAATCCGATTCCGCTTCTTGGGTCTGTGTCTCTTCCATCCATTAGACAATGTATAAAAACTTTATTAACATTATTTTTATTAAATATATCGCATAATTTATTTAAATGTTCAATAGAGGAATGCACTCCACCATCAGAAACTAAACCTAATAAATGAATTGCTTTGTCATTATTTTTCCCCCTATATCTATGATAATTTTTTCCATGCCTTTACAAATTCTTTAACTAAAAATTCAGGTGGCATATTTATATCAATAGCAAACTCATCATTAAATGCTTTGAAATTTTCTTTATCTGTATGGAATAAATATCCTACTACTTGTTTAGTTTCTCCCTTATCGTTCTCCATGAGAAAAAGAACTGGTTTATTGTATTTCGGCAAATTTTCGCTTATTGGAATCCACTTATTTTCTTCCAATATCTCAATAGCTTCTTCTATTGCTTTCATCGGTAAATTTTCACTTTCTTCATCGGATAGTCCCATTCTTCTTCCTCTTACATAATCAGGTATTATGTTATTTATCAAATTTAAATTATTAATGATATTTTCTATATTCATTAATTATCCCTCCTCTATTTTAACTTCTCTCTTACCTGCATTAAGGCTTTGCCTAACACATTATCTCCTTTAATTTCTTTACACCTATTGCATCTACAATCGCCAAAAAGATTATCATGCCATGTATTCCCCCTCAATCAACAGTGAGTCTTTTGTTTTTAACAGGTTTTTAAAGCCCGGATTATTAGCAAATTTATTATAAACAATATCAAGCATTATGCCATCCTTAACTTCTTCCCAGTCCTTTCTTAAAGTAACCTTCCTGCCAAGGTTCTTTGCCTCAACTGGATTAAGGTTTTAAAATTTAACTCTTGACCTATTATTAACACACTTAGAAGCTTGAAAGGCTGCTTCGTTATTTAGATAACACAACCCTTTCATAATAAACAGGTACATTGTAAAAATTGCTTAAAAAGCTATATTCTCCCCTAAAATTATCAATGATATTCCTATTATTATCCATGAAATATCTCCCTTCTTATTCTTGTTATTAATAACAACACTTTTATTAATTTTTTAGATTATATGGCTTAAAAAGCTTTTTAATAATAAAATGGCTTAATTAATTAAACGTGTACAATTCGACACGTTAATCCTTGAAGTTAGTTAAACAACTTTATAAAGACATAAATAAATAGCCCAGATTCCTGAGCTATTATTTTATGGTGCAAATGTAATTGCTTTAATTTCTTGTAAATCTCCTTCTTCTTCGCTATATTTCAAGAAAGCCCCTAATTCATATAATGGTTTTTTTATCCTTTCATCTGTAGATACTCTAAATCGGTTTATTTCAGTAGTTTCAATTAAAAGTTTGCTTACTTCTAAGGCAATTTCATCGCTGTCTGCAAATACGAATAATACAGGCGGAGATGGGCTATCATAATAATATTTCTTCCATGCATTGCTGGATAGTAGTTCCGTAAACTTATATGCTCTTTCTCTAAATTGAACCGGGAAATTTATTCCTCTCACAACCTCTCCTATGTGATAAGCCTTATTTCCGTTTATGTCTAAGCAAAAATCGAAAGAAGGAATAACATTTTTCTTTGCTACTCTGATGTCAGGTTCTACATTGAAATAGACTAATTTATTAGGGCATGTACTTAATATGGACAGATAAAAGCTCGTTACAAATAAATCTTTATTAATAATATCAGATGATTTCATGTTTACTATGCTATACCAGTCAGTAGTATCTTCACTTGAATAATGAGAAAGTAAATATCTTCCCCCTAAATCTAAACAATAAATTTCTAATGCTTCACGGCAAATAACTTCAGCTGTTACATCTTTAGTAAGCATAAACTTATTAAGAATTCTATATTTAACAAGCTTATCAAGCCTATTTTTTATTATTTGCTTAGAAGCTATGTCCTCATCTTTGTCATCTATTAGCCATAAATATTTGTATAATTCATTCTTTTCAGGATAGACTATTGTAAAATTATATTGAAGGGAGAATTAATATGGCAAATATTGTATGTACAGTATCTAACTGTTATTATAACAAGAGGGAAGGATGTACTGCTTCGGCTTTGGAAGTGGATGGTAAAGATGCCGGTGAAAGCAGGCATACATGCTGCGATACATTTATAGAACAAAAGCCCGGGGTTAAAAGTTCGGTCAATGAACCAAAAAGTGAAACTGAGATAAGTTGTAAAGCAGTCAAATGCGTATATAACGATGATGAGTATTGCGATGCCTCCAGGATAGTTGTAAACGGGAGAAATGCTCAGCATCCTGAGGAAACATGTTGCAGTACATTCAAAGATTAACTGAAAAGAATAAGGGTATAAGAATGTAAAGGATGTAAAGTATGTACAATACATCCTTTTTTGGTAAATGAGACTATAGATTGGAACAAAAGTATTTCAGAATCGTCTAAATTAATGAGAAAGATATAATTGTAGGGAGGAATTCTTATGAAAACTAATTTGCTTGGAAAAGTTACAGTGTTTGTGATTGCTCTGATTGTTTGTATAAGCTTTACGGCATTTGGCGCAACTGAAGTAAGTGTGTACGTGGACAATGATAAGGTTGAATTTGATGTTAGCCCCATAATAGAAAACGGCAGGATGCTTGTGCCTCTTCGAGGGGTTTTTGAAAAGCTTGGGGCTGTTGTGGACTGGAACAAGAATATTTCGGAGGTGGTTGTAAAGGACTCAAACAATGAAATAGAAATGATTCTGGGAAATGATAAGGTAATAGTAAATGGTGAGGTAAGGACGATTGATGTTCCTACAAGGATGATAAACAGCAGGACCTTTGCTCCTTTAAGGTTTGTTTCGGAAAATTTAGGACATACCGTGAAATGGGACCAAAACACCAACTCAGTTTACATTACAAAGAATGATACGGTAAATACTTCAAAGAACATGGTTATGACTGTAGGCTCAAAGGAAAACTTGAAAGCTCTGCTTGAATATAATTCAAAGTTATACAGCTACGTATGGTTGGGAAGAGGAATTGCAGTTGACGCAGTTAATGATGGAGCAATGGGTTCTGCTTCAGCTGCAGAGGCTCCGGAATCTTCTAAATCTGCCGACAATTCCGACACCAACAATCAGGTGGAAGGTGTTCAGGAAGGGGACATTATTAAAAATGACGGCAAGTATATTTATATTAATACTGATAAGGGAGTTAAGATTATAGATTCTGATCCGATTAATCCAAAAGTAGCAGCTACTGTTCAGGTTCCTGAAAATACCAATGTCAGTGAAATATTTGTGGCAGGCGGCAGGCTGGTGGTAATAGGACAAAATAATTATTTTCAAGTAATGGACAAAGCCACTACAATAATGACTCCAAGGTACTATGAAGACAGGACAGATGTGCTTATCTATAATATTGAGAATATAGAAAAACCAGTTCTGGAAAAAGAATATTTATTTGACGGCAATTACCTATCAGGTAGGGCTATCGATGACAAATTGTACTTAATCAGTACCAGGTACTTAAACTACAGGTATGATGATATTCAGGAACCGGACGTTCCCTTACCATATTATACAGATGTGCTGACAAATTCAAAACATGAGTTTGGCTATGATGAAATCAGATACTTCCCTGGCTATATAGATTCAAGGTACATGTATACTGTGGGAATTGACCTGGGGGATAAGTCATCCACACCTGATGTTGATGTGTACTTGGGAGGCTCGGATACGATTTATGTTTCAAAGGATAATATGTACGCGGCAATTGCTGATTATTCTTATGACAGCACAGCCTCAAAGGCAGAATTGTACAGTCCGGCATATAGTACAGGAACAGTGGTATATAAATTTAAGTTAAATAACGGCAATGTGGATGTTGTTTCCCAGGGAAGTGTTCCGGGAACAATAATCAACCAATTCTCAATGGATGAGCATGAAGGTAAGTTTAGAATTGCCACCACATCCGGAGAAGCATGGCAGGATACCTCCAGGAACAATTTGTATATTTTAGACAGCAATTTAAAAACAATCGGAAAACTGGAAGACCTGGCAGCAGGAGAACGGATTTACAGCACCAGGTTTGCTGGCGATAGGGTATATATGGTTACGTACAGGCAGGTAGACCCATTGTTTGTAATAGATACTTCAAACCCAGAAAAGCCTACTGTTAAAGGAATGCTTAAAATACCGGGCTACAGTACCTACCTGCACATGATTGATGAAAATCACATATTGGGCTTTGGATACGATACTCAGGAGAATTCTTCTGGAGGAACTGTAAATGGGGGAATGAAGTTATCTATGTTTGATGTTACAGACCCGGGTAAGCCAAAAGAAACGCATACGGAAACCATAGGGAAAGCAGGAACATATTCAGAGGTTTTATACAATCATAAGGCATTGATGTTTTCGACAGGCGGAGGGTTGATGGCCTTCCCAGTAAGCGTGTCCGGAGATAATTATAAGACTGAATTTAGCGGAGCCTATGTGTATAACGTAGATAATGAAAGCTTTAGCTTAAGAAATAGAATAAGTCATGAAACTGAGGAAGTTGGCACACATGGTTACCAGGTTAAGAGAGTAATCCTTATTAATGGTAATTTATACAGCTTTTCAGACAATAAAATGCAGGTTCATAGCATAGAAGACAATAAAAAAACAAGTGAGCTGGCAATTAAATAAAAATATCCCTCCGCAAGTGGAGGGATATTTTTATTGATAATTTTAATATTATTTGGTATGATAACGTGGGGTGATAATATGAAAAAAATAATTCCTTTATTGCTGACAATAGTTTTAGTTTTTTCTTTTTTGACAGGATGCCAGCAAAATATAATTATGACATCTCCTTTTTCAGAACGCCAGCAAAATGAGGATCCTCCGGCTGAACAGGCATACCAAAAGTACTCTTATACTTTTTTAGATACATTTGATACTGTGACTCAGGTTGTAGGTTATACGGAAACAGAAGAAGAATTTAACGGCTATGCCGAGAAAATCCACGAAAGAATGTTGGAGCTTCATAAACTATATGATAAGTATAATGACTATGATGGCATCAACAACATAAAAACAATTAACGACAATGCAGGAGTAAAACCTGTTAAGGTCGACAGGGATATTATTGACTTAATACTGTTCAGCAAAAAAATGTATGAAGATGTTGCCGGAAGCCAGACAAATATTGCCATGGGTTCAGTTCTGGAAATATGGCATACTTACAGGGATCGGGCGGAAGCAGACCCTGCTGATGCAAAGATACCTCCAATGGAGGACTTACTGGCGGCAAGCGAACATACTGATTTGAACAAGGTTATTGTAGATGTGGAAAACAGTACAGTATACTTGAATGACCCGCTTATGAGTCTTGATGTGGGTGCTGTGGCCAAGGGATATGCAACTGAGGTGGTTGTACAGGAAATAATGGAAGAAGGTTTCACCTCAGGAATCATCAGTGCAGGAGGAAATATTCGTGCATTCGGCAAACCCATGGATGGAACGAGAGATAAATGGGGAGTTGGGATTCAAAATCCGGACAGCGTCATAGGCAACTCTGAGGAAAGTATAGTAGAGACAGTATTCCTGACAGATGCCTCTGTTGTAACAAGCGGTGATTATCAGAGATTTTATATGGTAGGAGACAAGGTAATACACCACTTAATTGATCCTGAAACACTTATGCCGGGAGATTATTTCAGAGCTGTAACTATAATTACCCAGGATTCAGGAAAGGCGGATTTTCTGTCAACAACAGTATTTCTTCTGCCATATGATGAAGGCAAGTCTTTAGTTGAATCACTTGACGGCGTTGAAGCCTTGTGGATATTCAAGGATGGTACAATTAAAACTACTGACGGAATGAAGGCAATAATGAAAAGTGAAGGTGCTACCGCAGAAAATTAATTATTGCAAAATAAAGTTATGGCTATATGACCGGCTATAACTTTATTTTATTAGAATAGAATTATATTTATGTTATACTTAAATTAACTTTAAAATGCAGAAGGTAATCTATGAACCAGTATAATTACATGACATTTAAATCAGTCTCCTATGCTATGAAGGCCGAGGCAGAGCTGAAAAAAAACGGAATTCAATATAAAATGATACCTGTACCAAGGAGCATCAGCTCAAGCTGTGGTTTATGCGT
>CALLXS010000055.1 GCA_937875295.1 uncultured bacterium
AGCAAATATTCCGGCACTATAATATTTATCAGGATAGATAAAATCGATTAAGTGATGTGGAACAGCATTTCTTTCCTCTATAGTAGGTTTTGCCGTACCAATATCCATATATAGAAATACTTGGCGAGAATCTGAAGAAATTATTTCAATAGGTAAGTATTCGTTTAATGCAATAGATAAATTAGTTTTCCCAGAAGCAGTAGCCCCGCAGATCACTATTAATAAGCGATTTTTAATAATTTTATTATATAAATCTTGATTTTCCAATTTTTCGAATTAATTTTCTATTTAATAGCAAATCAACTATTCACTCCACCCACTTTTACCAATTAAAGGTACAAAGCGAAAATCCCCTACAGGAGTTTCAATAAATTCATCATGAGAAATTCTCTCTACTAAATACATTGTTTGAATATCTTTTGTGCCTACAGGTACTACTAATCTACCTCCGACTGCTAATTGCCTTTTAAGTTCATCAGGTATAAATGGAGCCGCCGCTGTAACAATGATCTTATTAAATGGAGCATATTGCTTCCAGCCAAGAGTACCATCACCGAGTTTAATTTTTATATTTATTTTTATTCTTTTGAATAATTCTAATAAATCATTATATAAATCTGGAATTCTTTCCACTGAAAATACTTTAGCACCTAATACTCTTAAAATTACTGCTTGATAACCGCTTCCTGTGCCAATCTCAAGTACTCTATCTCCCTCATTTATGTCCAATAATTGAGTCATATAAGCTACTGTAAATGGTTGAGAAATAGTTTGATCGCACTCAATAGGTAAAGCTGTGTCCTCATAACTACGATTTAAGAAAGTCGGTTTGACAAAATATTCTCTCGGGACAAACGCTATAGCAGCTAAGACATCATCATTATAAATGCCTTGCTTTCTTAAATAATTAGCTAAGTTCAAACGTTGTTCACGATAAGTATTATCTACTAAAGTATTGAAATCTTCCATTTATAGAATATTAATATTATTTTTTAATTATTGATTTTTGCTTGAGATTTGTTTTCTTTGCACTGATTAATTCGGTGATTATTTTTTCTGATATAAATGCTGATTTAAGACTTTTAATAAATCATCTTTATTTATATTTAAATTAAATTTTGCTCTTTGTGCAATTGATATACTACCAGTCTCTTCTGATACGACTAATATCACGGCATCTATTTGTTCAGAAAGACCAAGAGCTGCTCTATGGCGAGTACCAAGATTTTTATTTTCATATTTAGTAACGTGAGATAATGGTAACACACACCTAGCAGCCACGATCATTTGGTTATCGATGATTACAGCTCCATCGTGAAGTGGAGATTTTGTATTAAATATAGACAATATCAATTCTCGAGATACTTTTGCATTTAATGGAATCCCCGTATCAATGCTCATTGCTACATTTTGTGAGCGAGTAAAAACTATCAATGCTCCAACATGTTTTTCCGACATTTCAATAGCTGCTTGCACAATTCCATCAATTGTTTGAGAAATATTTGCTCGACCGAATAAATTGAATATTGGTCCCTGAGTGAGCATTAAAAGTACTCTGCGCAGTTCTGGTTGAAATAATATTATAAAAGCAATAAGCCAAATATCTGATATTATTTTTAATATCCAATTTACTGATTTTAGATTTACTGCTTCGGCAATAAAGGACAATCCCATTAAGATAATTAATCCAAATAGAATTTGCACAGCAATTGTATTTTTTAGTGCTTTATATACCCAAAAAAACACTAAAGTTACAATAGCGATATCCAATAAATCGGTTATCGTAAAGCTAAGAAATCCTATTCTAAAAAGGTCCATTTATTTTTTGATTTTATTTAATCTTGTTTTATTTCTTTATATTTTCTAAACTTATCATTTTCATTTTTTTGATAAGCATTGACAATTCTAGCAACTAATTGATGACGTACAACATCTTTACTATCAAAATTAATGAAACCTATTCCTTTTACATTTTTGAGAATTTCAGTTGCATTAATTAAACCACAATTAGATTTATCAGCAAGATCTACTTGAGTAATATCACCTGTTACTACTGCTTTTGAACCAAAGCCAAATCGAGTAAGAAACATTTTCATCTGTGTCTTAGTCGCATTTTGGGCTTCATCTAAAATAATAAAAGCATTATTTAATGTGCGTCCTCTCATATATGCCAGAGGAGTAATTTCAATAATATTTTTCTCATACATACCTTTTAATTTCTCAGCAGGAATCATCTGAAATAATGCATCAGTAAGAGGACGCATATAGGGATCTAATTTTTCTTTCATATCGCCGGGTAAATACCCTAACGATTCGCCTGCCTCGACAGCTGGTCTCGAGAGGATTATTCTATTAACCTCGTTGTTCTTATATGCAGCTACTGCCATAGCGACAGCCAAATATGTCTTACCTGTGCCGGCTGGACCAATAGCAAAAACTAAGTCATTATCATTTACTAATTTAATATATTTTTTCTGATTATCTGTTTTTGCCTTTATTATATCTTTTACGCCATATAATATAACATCATCAGTTTTTTCGTTACCATTCCGAGGTAGATCATTCCCATTGATTGAAAGCAATTCTAAAATAGAAATCACATCACTTGTTTCTAATGTGCCATTTCTACGAATGATGTATACCATTTCATTAAAGATCTTTCCAATAAGCTTTACTTCTTCGCTCTCTCCCCGAATGGTAATTGTATCGCCTCGTACAGTAATTGTAGAGGAGAATTTTTTATCGATTAGCTTTAAATTACTATCATTTAGCCCAAGCAAAGTAATGGCATCAATATCAGTAATTTTAATTTTTTTTTCGGATAAATCCATTTATGATTAATAAGTAAATAATCGAGAATATTATTTTTATTTATGTAATTGCAAATTTAGTAAAATATATATTACTATAAAAAAATAAATTTATAGAAATTATAATTTTTTTTAAAATATTCATTATTTTATAAAATTAATAACTATATCTATTCGTTAATAATTTAACTATGAGTTTTATAAATAAATATTGTATGAAATACTATTAAGTCAAAAACAACTAACTAAAAATAAATATTTAATAAAGGACATATTATGAATAAAGCAATTATTATGGCTGGTGGATTCGGTACTCGTTTGCGACCTCTCACAATGGCAATCCCCAAACCAATGGTACCAATTTTAAATTCACCTATGATGGAGCACATTGTCAATCTACTTAAAACGCATAATATGTTTGACATAATTTCTGTTTTATATTTTCAACCTGACTCTATTACGTCATATTTCGAAAATGGAAGTAAATTCAGCGTTGATATGAAATACGTAATGGCTAATGCTGATTATGGTACAGCAGGAGCTGTACGTAATGCTTATGAAGGAATACAAGGCGAGAGATTAATTGTAATTAGCGGTGATGTACTCACAGATTTTGACTTAAGCAAAGCTCTCGAATTTCATATTGAAAATAAGTCTCAAGCTACTATTTTGCTTACTCGCGTACCAAATCCATTACAATACGGAATTGTAATGACTGACGCTGAAAATAATATTACAAGATTTCTCGAAAAACCATCTTGGGGAGAAGTTTTCTCAGATACAATTAATACCGGAATCTATATTTTAGAGCCAGAAGTAGTAGAACTTATTCCGTACCAAATGGAATATGATTTTAGCAAAGATTTATTTCCATTAATGCTAAATAAAAAAATGAAATTAATGGGCTACATTGCTGAAGGATACTGGAGAGACGTTGGTAATTTAAATGAATATCAATATGGACAAGCAGATGCAATTAAAGATAATATAAATCTGCAAATAAAAGGTACAAAAAAGGATAATAGTTATATCGGCTCAAATACTACTATTTCAAGAACTGCTAACTTAATTCAAAATAATGTAATTGGTGATAATTGCACCATTGGCGAGCATACTGATATTACTAATTCTGTAATTGGGAATAATTGCACTATCGGTAATGGAGTAAAAATCAATGGTTCTACAATTTGGGATAATTGCGTTATAGAAGATTTTGTTGAATTAAATGATGATGTAATTTGCTCTAATTGTGTTGTTCAGGAAAATGCAACTATAAGCGAAAATGTATTTATATCTGATTCTTGTGTAATTGGGAAAAATGCTATTTTAATGCCTAATATCAAACTCTGGCCAAATAAAAAAGTAGAGAATGGTGCTACATTAACAGGCTCATTAGTTCAAGAAGAGAAATGGCTGCGTGAGCTTTTCTCTGATGCAAGAATATCCGGTATTTCTAATATTGAAATTCATCCTGATTTTGGTACTAAATTAGGTACATCTCTTGGAATGGCTTTCGGTGCTAGTACTATGATGTTAGCTAGTAGGGATTCAGATCCTGTGTCTAGAATTATGAAACGTGCAATTACAGCAGGATTAGCATCAGTAGGAGTAGAAATTGTTGATTTACAATTTACATCTATCCCACAGACTAGACAAGAAATGAGATCAGGCAAATATATAGCTGGTCTTCATGTAAGGCGAAACCCTCGTAATCTTAATAATACAGATATAATTATCTTTAATAGCGAGGGTAAAGATATTTCTATTAATCAAACCAAGTCTATTGAAAGATACTTCTACGGCGAAGACATAAAGAGAGCTAATCCTTTAGCTGTCGGAGATATACATTATCCAGAGCGTACTAATGAAAAATATATTTTCCATATGCTCGAGCATCTTAATCAAGATGCGATTAAAAAAGCAAAATTTAAAGTACTTATTGATTATTCATACGGATTAGCCTCTACAATCTTCCCAAGTATATTAGGGAAATTAGGTGTCGATGCTATTTCTATTCATGGATATGTCGATTCAAGCAGATATCCAAACTATTCATTAAATGAAAATGCTGAATGCAATGAAAACAATGAAAATGATGAAGTTTGCCGTATTATGCGTTCGATGGGATATTCACACGGATTTATGATAGAGCCCGGAGCTGAGAAAATTAGTGTAATCGACGAAAGAGGTCATTGGTACAACCCTGTTAGACTACTCACATTAGTTGTAAAATTATTCTTAGATACTCATAAGGATCAAGAACCTTATAAAATTGCTGTTTCAATTGCTGCATGTCAGCTTATTGAAGAATTAGCAAAAGAACACAATGTAGAAGTAATTAGGATTAAAAATTCACATTCTGCTATGATGGAAGCCACTCGCGATCCTAACGTTTTATTCGTCGGAGGAGTATGGGGAAGCTTTATTTTTAGCAAATATTTATTTGCTACAGATGGAATTTTCTCAATTGCTCAAATGCTCGAAATGATCGCTTTATCAGGAAATAATTTATCCACTTTAGATGAAGCTATACCGGAGAGACATCAGCATAAATTAATGGCAAATTGCTCTTGGGAATATAAAGGGCAAGTAATGAGAAAATTAATGGAGCATTCAGAAGGTATGGAAAGAGAATTAGTCGAAGGCGTAAAAATTCACTTTGATAACGGAGATAGCGTTTTAGTAATGCCAGATAAAGAAAGCTCCGGATTTATTGTAATTGGAGAAAGTAATCAATTTGAATCAGCTATATTATTAGCTAAAAAATACAAAAAGAATGTAGAAGATTGGCAATAATAAAAAAGTTTATTATTAGCATGTCTAATAATATTTTCTTAAAATCAAAATTAACCCACAGGCTCTCCTCTGTGGGTTAATTTTTTAATGATTTATTTTATCGTTCTTTTCGCCAAATAATTTAATTTCTGGTACATCTTGCACTATTCCTAAAGCAAAAAGCATTTGTAAAATTTCATTCAGAGATTCTTTAATATCGTTGGTCCATTTATAATGAATATTTCCTTCTCGCTGATATTCATTCTTATCAGCATCATTATTTTCAATAATATTAAATTCATCAGATATTTCATGGTTGAATAATTCATTTGTTAAAGCAATTGGATCGCATTTATTAAAATCGCTTTTGCAAACCCAAAATCCCAAAATTAGTGGGATTTCATAAGTATCGAACCAAATTTCAGTTAGATCCATAATTGAAGAAGAATTATTTAATTCATTAAAAATAATCTCACAATCTGGATTTTCATTTTTTGCAGAATTATTATTAATTTCCGTAGGAAAGCAATCATATCTCTCTGAGAGAATAATTTTAGCAATCAATCCAATATATTCTTCATTTTTAGGCAGAGAAATAGTACTTATTTTATTTGATTTACCGCTAAATTCCATTGAAATAAGCCCCGTAAATGACTCCATTGCGATACATTTAGTAGGAATAACCATACTACTTCCATTTTCTGATGATTCACAATAGCTAATTGGATTTAGTAGAGCAATATCAAGTTTGTTTTGATTAAATAATTCTGAAATTTTCTTTTCAGGAAATCTATAGATTTCTAAATGATATTTTTCCTTTAAAATATCATAATTAGAAATTAATTCATTATATATAATGTTGCTTGGGATACCAATTTTAACGATACTTTGATTTTTCTGGTTCATTTTATTTATTAAAGATTTTTCCACATTTTAAATATATTATTCAATTAATTATTATTTTTGTAACTAATTATTTTAGTTATTAATCTTTTTTTGATATAAATTATTTAGGTTATTTTAAAATAACGCAAGTAGTCAAAAAAATTGTAACAAAATAAATATTTTTGTGTATTTAATAGTATAGATTAGTACTATTTTTAGGGTTTAGAATAAAGTTAAAATAATGGATAACATCATTTCAAATAATACCTGTTATAAAGATTTCGCCAAAAGATATGGCTTAATTTCTTTTGCATTGGTTTTTGTTGTGTTTTTGCTGTTTTCTTCTCTACATTTCTCTAATGGCTCTTTTATACAATACGCACAATTAATTTCCAAAGGAGATACTTTCAGACCTGTCGTTGAGAAACTTATATCTTCAGGAGTCGATTCGGCTTTTATTGAAAGAATGCTTCAAGACCCTAAAGTAAAATTTAATGAAAAATTTGTAACTATTAATGTAACCGGATATTTAAATAAAGTTAACTATTCTCATTTCTATAATAATCATTCAGTTAATAAAAACAAAGAATTTATCACAAACTATAATAATCAATTAACATTAGCAGAAAGTACATATAAAGTACCTAAAGAAATTATTGCTTCTATAATCTGGATTGAAACTAAACACGGTTCATATTTAGGAAATAATAATATCGTTAGTGTGTTTTTCTCGACTGCTCTTTGCGACGAACAAAAGTATATTAATTTAAATAAATCCAAAATCCGAAACAATCCAGATATTTTACCTAACCAATACACAGAATTAGATAAAAAAATTGAAGAACGCGCCAAGAAGAAATCTCTTTGGGCTATCAATGAAATAATTGCTTTAGAAAAAATGGAAAAACTATCCAAAACTCCTATTCAAAAAATTAATGGTTCATGGGCTGGTGCTTTCGGTAATTCTCAATTTCTTCCTTCTAGTTATATTTCTTGGGCTAAAGATGGAAATAATGACGGAATTATTAATCTATTCGATATGGATGATGCAATTTTCTCTGTTGCAAATTATTTAAAATCAAATGGCTGGAGTGATGATTATAATTCACAAAAAAATGCTGTTTATCACTATAATAATAGCAACGACTATGTAAACGCAGTATTTACTTTAGCAAAATACTCTAAAACATAACATTAAAATGTTTTAAAATTCCTAAATAATATTTCAGTTTTGCTGTGGATTCTATTAATCAAATTGATGATAATTAGGAAATTTTAATTTTAGAAAATTTAACAAAAAAAACCCATTGAAATCTCAATGGGTTTAATATTTTATATCAACTTTTAGCAGATTTTTATTACAAAAAATATCTATTTAGCTTTTAATTTCATTCCTTCATCAAGTAATTCATTTACTTTTCCAATTGAATCAGCTTCAGCATAGAATCTAATTAATGGTTCTGTACCAGAAGCTCTAATTAAAAGCCATCCTCCATCTACGTAGAACTTATATCCGTCTGATAAATCTGTATCTAATACAGGATATTTGCCAAGTTTCTTTGGAGACTTTTTGCAAGCAGCAAGAATTTGATTTTTTTGTTCTTGAGTAACTTTTTTATCACGACGTAAATATCTATGAATACCAAATTCTCTATCTAATTCTTCGCATAATTCAGCAAGTGATTTTTTTCTTACTGCCATTACTTCTAATAATAAAAATGCATTAAATAATCCATCTCTCTCAGGGATATGTAAGCAAGTACCTAAGCCACCAGATTCTTCGCCACCAATAATTAATTTTTCTTCGGTCATTACTTTTGCAATATATTTAAAACCTACTGGTGTCTTTATAAGCGGAATATTTTTCTTTGCACAATAGGCATCTACCATAGAAGTAAGGGATAAAGTTTTAGCTACTGAACCCTTCTTTTTGCGAACTTCTACTAAATATTTAAGTAAAATCATAAATACTTTATGAGAATCTACGAAATTTCCTTCGTGATCAACTACACCTAATCTATCAGCATCGCCATCAGTAGCGATTCCAATATCATATTTCCCTTTGCGTACTTTGGTCATTAATTCATCTAAGCAATCGTAAATTGGTTCTGGATGATCAATATCACCAAAGCTTGGATTAAATTCATTATGAATTTCTTCTACACCATTTAACAATAATTTAATGGTATCAATGCCAGCACCATACATTGGATCATAAATAATCTTAAAATCTGCATCTTTAATTACATCTACATTAATTTTTTTGCGTATATTTCTAATATAAGATTCTTTAGCATTGAAAAAGCGAATCTTCTTTTCAGATACATACTCATCAAGAGTCTTAAGATTATATTTAGGGGTTTTTGCTTCTATTTTTCTCAATTCAGCTTCTAGCTTAGCTATTTGTTCCGGTAGAGCAGGACCACCAAATCCACCCTTTAGCTTATATCCATTGTATTCCATTGGATTATGACTTGCTGTGATCACTATTCCAAATTCTGCACCCTTTTGCTTAGTGTGGAATGAGATTTGAGGAGTAGATGCAAATTCTTCAGCTAGATGAACAGTTACATCTTGCGAGGCAATAATTAGTGCAACTTCTTTTGCGAATCTCTCACCCATAAAGCGAGTATCATAACCGAGCACCACAGCAGGGTTATTGCTATTTTCTGATTTTACATATCTTGCAGTAGCTAAAGCTACTTTTCTTAGATTATCATAAGTGTAATCTTCGGCAATTATGCCGCGCCATCCATCAGTTCCAAAAACTATCATTTAATTTTTAAATATATTTATTTTAACAAAAGATTTTACTTTCAATAATTAGAATATTATTACTATTCTAATATTATTATATTATATAAATAACAACTATATTTCAAATTTATTTTAAATTTATTTAATATTTTTTTATTCTTTATAAATTAATTGGCAAAATGTTTGTATTTTTACAATAATATTGATTATTATTACTATTTTTTGAAACTTTAAAAGATTCTTTAATAACCCAATAAATAAAATATTTTTCTTCGATTTAGCTTATGATAAATAAATATTCAAAATATAAATATATTTTATTGCTAATTATTTCATTAGCGTTCCCAAAATCTACTTTTCCTGCAAGTATATCGCTATTCGATATTGATGCAAGCAAGTTCCCAGAAATGAGTGCAAAAGCTTTTTTCTTAGATGATAAGGGAGAAAGCATTCCAATTATAAATAATTCTGATATTCAAATAGATGAAAATGGCACTGCCCGCAATATCCAATCAATCGATTGTCCATCACCGAAACCACCGGAAGCCTTAAGTGCAGTGCTTACTATCGATGTGTCTGGTTCAATGATAGGGTCGGGTATACAAATAGCATCTTCAGCAGCTAAGGCATTTATAAATAACATACCACTCGGGAAATCTGAAGTAGCTATCACATCATTCGATATGAGAAATTATTTAAATTGCAATTTCACTACTGATAAGCAAACATTATTATTTGCAATCGATAAATTAAGCCCAATGGGTGGTACAGATTTCAATGCTGGACTTTTAAATAAAATGTTTGGGAGTTTAATAATTGCAGAAAAAGGACAACATAAAAAAGTAATTATTTTCCTCACCGACGGTTTTGCTTCTGGTGATGAAAATGAAATTATTAATACTGCAAATGATATGGATGCAGTAATTTATTGCGTAGTTATTGCGCAGAAAGCTCCAGAAATATTAAAAAGAATTGCACAACGTACAGGAGGAGAATATTTTGAAAATATTCGTACTGCAAGCGAAGCTGAAAAATGTTATAAAGATATTTTAAATAAAGCTCAAGGCGGAGAACCATGCGTTTTAAAATGGCAATCTGGAGGATGCCCGGATAATAGACGCTTGCAAATTTCATATCCTCAATATAATATAAGTGCTTTTGATTACTATTCTGTAGATTATTCCCTACTACCTTCTCTCACCATATTACCAAGTGAATCAATTCGATTTGGAGGTTTAGAACCAGGTACTTATGACACAAAAAAAATTAGAATTATAAATAGAAATGATATTATTAAAATAGATAGCATTTCAGGTACTCACCCTCAATTTAAAATATTAGATTTCCCAGTTGGTGGGATAATACTTAATCCTAACGAAGAAATTGAATTGACTATACAATTTCTACCATTTGATTCAGCTTATAAATTTTCAAGATTTACCGTTCATTCTAATGCTTGCCTTGGAAATTTCTTTTATGCTAGTGGAGGTTTCTATGGTGCAAAAAGTAGTTTAGTGGTGGACTCACCAAATGGTGGAGAAAGCTTTCAAGCTGGTATAGATACCTTAATCACATGGAAAGGTATTCCTGAAAGTGATTCCGTAAAGATAGAATTATCTATTGATGGTGGTTTCACATGGAAACAACTTACCACTGGAGGTATCGGCTTAAAACATAAATTTATTCCTCCAAATATTGAATCAGACAAGTGCCTAATAAGAATAAAGCAATTAGAAACAATGGGTAGTAGAATGAATTCTTTTAGGGTACATACTTTCACGGCAAAATCAGTCTCTATCAGCCCAAATTCTAAGCTTATTGCGACATCTGGTGAAGAAAGAAATTTTAATATATATGACATTACTACAGGAAAATTAGAAAAGTCAATATCTTCGACATTAATTTTCAAAAAAGTTAAATTCTCTCCAGATGGAAAATACCTTGCTACCTCTGTTTCTGATTATTCACTTGAAATTTACAATACAAATGATTGGACTCGAGTAAAAAAAATTGAAGGTAAAACAAGTTGGATAGATGACTTTGTCTTTTCTGCTAATTCTCAATACGTTGCTACTATAGCAGATGAAATGAGTAATAGACGGATAATGATTACAGATCTTAATACTAACAAATCGACTTATACAAATGGTACTCATGGTGCTATTATAAATAATATAATTACAAATTTCGATGGTACTCAAATTATAAGCACTTCTGATGACGGGATAATTAAATTATGGGATTTTGCTTCAGGTAATAAAATAAAATCTATTTATGCAAATAATAAATTAAAAGCGATTTCGCTAAGCCCAGAGGGAGCACGAATTTCTGTTTTATCAAGTAATGGAATTAGCAATGATATAAATCTAATAAAAACCTTTGATTTAAAATCAGGACAATTATTAAACTCAATTAATTTAAAAAATGATCAATTTACTGATATTGAATATAGTTATGATGGACAAAGTATAGTAGCTTCTACACTAAAAGGATATTTATATTTTTATTCAGCTGATAATTACGATTCTCTTAGAAATCTTAGAATTAATTCCTTTATAATTAATGATATTGAATGGAGCAAAGATTCCAAATACTTAACTGCAATTACTAATGAAGGTAATTTGCACTTAATTAATTTTGAAATCATTCTTCAAGAAGATATTTCTGATGATAATTTCACGATTACTAAAGCTAATTTCATAAAAAATAAAATTCAATTTTCTCCTCTTAGAGTCGGTGAAATTAAAGATTCAATTTTTATTGATGCTTTTAGAAATAATTCAAACTTTCCTATAATAATTAAAGGTCATAAATTTATTTCAGGAGATGTAAATGCCTTTGCTTATGTATCATATACTGATACTGTTCTTGCAAATTCATCAGCAAAAATTGAATTAAGATTTCTCCCAATTGAAAATAAAGCTTATAATTCAATATTTCGATTATATTTAAATTCAGATTCAGTTGATATCACTGTAAGCGGAATTGGGTACAATCAATTTTACACAGAATTTAATAAAATATTAGATTTCGGGAAAATACCAATCGACTTTACTAAAGACACATTGTTTAAAGTTTTTAAAAATAACTCTAACAAAACAATCACAATTAATAGTGTGAAAATAAATGGATATGACTATAATTCATTTTCATTTAAAAATAATTTTGATAATACTATTTCGAATGAAGAAGATTTTCTAATACCAATTTCATTTTTACCTTTAGAAAGAGGCATCGCAAATACAATATTACAATTGTACACTGATTATGAAGATGCACCAGTTGAAATCCAGTTAATTGGAGAAGGAATAAGCGATTGCGGGGCAGAATCAATAAATAGACCAAATATTAGAGAGCTTAAAAATATCGATTTCATCGGTGATGCTTATATGTCTGATTCTCTATTAGTATTAAATCAAGCTAAAGACCAATCTCTCGGAGGAATTCGGTTAGCTAATTTAGTACCAATTGATAGTGGGTTTTATCTTACAATGAAATTCTCAATTACCGATCCTTATCAATTCTCTCCTACAGAATATTCATATCCCGGAGCTGATGGAATAAGTATTGTCATTAATAATTCCAATGAAAGAAGTGGAATTACAGGCGGTGGTATGGGTTATACAGGATTGAAAAATGCAATGGCTGTGGAAATTGATTTATTCGCAAATGATAAAAACCAGATTGAAGATTATAACGATCCGAATGGAAATCATATTGCTATTATGAAAATCCCATTGAGCGATTCTACTCTTACCTCTTTCCATAAAAATAATAATGTTTTAGCAACTGAAACGCATATTGAATCTATTCGTTCTGATGGTTCTCCATACTATTTAAAGATAGAATACGATAACGCTAATTCGAAATTTAATGTGTTTTTTGATACCAATGGAGAATTTATAACACCGGTTATTTCAATTAGTGATTTCAATTTTAAAGATATAATTAAATTATTTGATAATAGAGGAGCATTTATTTCAATATTTGGAGTAAGTGGAAGCTCTTATCAAACCCATAAATTACATAGTCTCAGACTATGCACATATTTAAATGCTCAGCCAGTATATAGTAGTATCGATTTTGAAGATTATAGCAATGATATTATGTTTAATTATAAAAATCAAAATAAAACTGTAGAATTGCAAAGCAAAATCAATACTCCTTCTGAAATTTCAATTATTAATGGTATGGGTAAAGTTGAAAAGATAATTTCATTATTTTTAATTGAAAATCAACCTTCAATAATTCCTGTTGAGTTCCTATCTAATGGATTCTATATTTTTAAAATTCAATATGGTAATAAAATATTAAATCAAAAATTTATAAAATATTAATTAATTTAAAAGCAGAAATACAAAATTTATTATTATTTTCTGTTTTTCCATTAATTTATATTAAATTTTCCTAATTTTGTAAATAATAAAAAAACAAAATATCAAAAAAATAAAAGGTAAATCAATATGTACGGTGAATTAAAAAATTATTTAAACGAAGAAATCTCTAAACTTCACGAACAAAAATTATATAAAGGTGAAAGAATTATAGAAAGCCCACAAAGTGCTGAAATATTAGTAAAAGGAAAAAAAGTACTAAATTTCTGTGCTAATAATTATTTAGGACTTTCTTCACATCCGGATTTAATAAAAGCTGCACACGACGAAATAGATAGTCGTGGATATGGATTATCATCTGTTAGATTCATTTGTGGTACTCAAGATATTCACAAAGAATTAGAAGCTAAAGTCGCTAATTTCTTAGGAATGGATGATTCTATCCTATTTTGCTCTTGCTTCGATGCTAATGCAGCTGTATTTGAACCACTTTTAGGTCCCGGAGATGCTATCATTACAGATGCTCTAAATCACGCTTCAATTATTGATGGAATTCGCCTCTGCAAAGCTCAAAGATGGATATATAATCATAGCAATATGAGCGATAAAGAAGAATTAGATCCATCGACTGGAAAAACTAGCAAGGGATTAGAAAAATGTTTAAAAGAAGCTAAAGAAGCTGGATGTAGATTTATTATGATTGCTACCGATGGAGTATTTTCAATGGATGGTGATATTGCTAATTTACCTGCTATTTGTGATTTAGCTGATAAATACGGTGCTTTAGTAATGGTTGATGAATCACATTCTTCTGGTTTCATGGGTAAAACAGGACGCGGTACTCATGAGCATCATAATGTAATGGGTAGAGTTGATATCATTACAACTACATTCGGAAAAGCATTAGGAGGAGCATCTGGTGGATGTATAGCTGGACCAAAAGAAGTAATTGATTGGATGCGTAATAAAGCACGCCCTTATTTATTCTCAAATACACTTGCTCCTTCAGTTGTTGGGGCTACAATTAAATGCTTAGATATATTATCAAAAACTACTGAGCTACGAGACAAATTAGAAGAAAATACTAAGTTATTTAGAGCTGAAATGACAAAAGCAGGATTTGATATTATACCTGGCGAACATCCTATTACTCCTATTATGTTTGGGAAATATGACAATTGCTCAGAATTAGCTGTAAGATTTGCCGATAGAATGCTTGAAGAGGGTGTTTATGTTACAGCATTTTCATTCCCTGTAGTTCCACGCGGCAAAGACAGAATCAGAGTACAAATTTCAGCAGGTCATAGCACAGAGCACATAAAAACTGCAATAGCAGCTTTCATTAAAGTAGGAAAAGAATTAAAAATGATTTAATTTATAAATATTCTGATAATTTATACCACAAGAGCCGATTGATTTCGGCTCTTGTTTTTTTTATTTGGTTATTATTGAATTGTTTAATAATTTCTATTCCAATTCAATTAATAAAGTACCTTTAGGTACTCTCTCGCCTACTTTTACAGCTATTTTTTTTACCTTTCCGGTAATAGGAGTTTTGATTGTATTTTTCATTTTCATAGCTTCGATTATTATCAGATCTTTTCCTTTATTTACTGATTCTCCCTCTCTAACTAGAATTTTATATACAGTACCGGGAATGAATGAATTTACTTCAAGTGGGTTTGGTTTAGTATAAACTTTCCTATTACGAAATTTATTGGAAACTTTAGTTTCATATTTTGTATCGTCAATAATTATAAATTCTTTTTCCATTTTATTTATCCTAATTAATTATTAAATTATTAAAAATATCAATTATTTAAATTAAAATGGAGGAATGCCATGCTTTTTAGTAGGCATTACTTCTAATTTATCTTGAGATATTTCAATTGAATGTGCTATATAGCTTCTAGTTTCTTCTGCTTTAATAACAGCATCAATATAACCATTAGCAGCTGCTACATAAGGATTAGAAAATTTATCAGTATATTCCTTTACTTTGATTTTTCTCATTTCATCAGGATTTTTTGCTGACATAATTTCTTTTCGGAAAATAATATTTGCAGCTCCTTCTGGTCCCATAACTGCTATTTCTGCGTTAGGCCAAGCAAAAACAAAATCAGCACCTAAGTGTCGTGAGCACATTGCGATGTAGCCACCACCATATGCTTTTCTTAGGATTACTGTAATTTTTGGTACTGTGGCTTCGCTATAAGCATATAGTAATTTAGCACCATGACGAATTACACCTGCGTGTTCTTGATCTACTCCTGGCATATAACCCGGCAAATCAACAAAAGTAACAATAGGAATATTAAAAGCATCGCAATATCTGATAAATCTAGCAGCTTTATCTGATGAATCTACATCTAATACACCAGCCATTACTAAAGGTTGATTACCTATAATACCTATTGTATCACCATTAATTCGGCAGAATCCAATCACAATATTAGCTGCCCAAAGTTCTTGCACTTCCATAAAATCAGCGTCATCTGCCACTGCTCTTATCACATCTCGTACATCATAAGGTTGAGTAGAATCTTGAGGTAAAATATTTTGAATATCTATTTGGCTAACTTTGCTTTTTGGTGGGAATTTAAGTGCTTTCTTTCTGTTGCTCCATGGAATAAAAGTAATTAATCTTTTAATTTGCTCAAAGGATTCAGCTTCAGAATTTGCAAAGAAGTGAGCATTACCAGTAACTTCAGCGTGGATTTTCGCTCCTCCAAGATCTTCCATACTAATCTCTTCGCCAAGTACAGATTTTACGACTTCAGGACCCGTAATAAACATTTTAGAAATATTATCTACTACAAATACAAAATCTGTAAGAGCAGGAGAATAAACGGCACCACCGGCACAAGGACCTAAAATAACTGAAATCTGTGGGATCACTCCAGAAGCACGCGTATTACGGAAGAAAATTTCGCCGTATCCAGCTAGAGAATTCACTCCTTCTTGTATCCTAGCACCACCGGAATCATTTATACAAATTATTGGAACTCCCAATTTGATTGCATGATCCATTATTTTAGTGATCTTTCGAGCGTGCATTAAGCCAAGAGAGCCACCAGCTACTGTAAAATCTTGAGCATAAATACAAACTGGTTGACCGAACATTGTTCCTGTACCTGTTATAACTCCATCTGCAGGAAGTTCCTTAGAATTCATTCCGAAATCTTCACATTTGTGTTCGACGAACATATCATATTCATAAAATGAGCCTTCATCTAAAATTGCATTAATTCTATCGCGAGCGGTCATTTTCCCCATAGAGATTTGTTTCTTTATGGCTTCCTCCCCACCACCTTCTGATACTTTTTTCTTTTTTGATAAGAAATCAAAAAGTCTTGAAGCTATTGACATATTTTTTCCTTTTCGAAATTATTAGTTTAATTATTAATAATTAATAAACGAATTTATTAATTTAATATTTATTTTGTCTACATATTTTTTTAAAACAAATTTTTAAATAATAATCTTTTCTTTTGATAATACATAATAATATTTAAATCTATATTAATAATATCATAAATTTAATTTAATACGTCTATTGAAATTAAAGATTTTTTTAACATTTATTTTATAAATAAGAAATGAAAAATAGCTTTACGATTAGAACAATTATTAAAGTATTTATTGTTTTAATCTCAATTACCGGAATTTATAGTTGCCAGACCTTACAGCAAATAGGGAATACAATTTCTAATTTAAGGAAAATTCAATTTAAGTTAGATAATGTAAGCAATTTTAAAGTGTTAGGAATAGATATTGGCAACCGCACTACAATGCAAGATTTTGGCCTCGACGAAAGTGCTAGATTAGGTGCAGCAGTTTTAGCTAAGAAATTACCTATAGATTTTATTTTGAATGTAGCTGCTCTTAATCCAAATAGCGACAATATAAATGGACAATCTAAAACTTTAGCCACTCTTACCTCTTTCGATTGGAAATTATTCTTAGATGATACAGAGACTATTGCTGGAAATATTGGAAATTCTATTACTATTCCAGCTTCTGGGCAAAGTACTAATATTCCTCTTGGTATGAATTTAGATTTGTTCAAGTTCTTTAGTGATAATTCCCTCGATAGAATCATGAAATTAGTTCTTGCAATAGGTGGAAAAGAAGGTTCTACTTCAAGAATTAAGCTTGACGCTAAGCCTACTATAAATACTCCATTAGGACCAATTACATACCCAAGCAGGATTACTATTATCGATACAGAGTACAGAGGATAAGCGACAAACAAATGAATAATTTATTTTTGTATTTGTCTATATCATTTTTCGTAATTGGATTACTTACAGCATTTTTTTCTACTGTATTTTTATCATTACGCGAAGATGATTATGAGCAATTATCTATAGATAATCCAAAATTTTTAAAGAGGATAAAATATTTAAATTTTAATCATTCAGCTTCGAAGTATCCTTTTATTTCGATAGAATTCATTTTATATTTATTTGCAAGTGCTTTGCTTAATCAGCATTTATTCTCATTGGAAATCTCTCAAGCAGCGATTTATGGAATATTAGCAATTATATTTATTTTATTACTTGTTTTAAGAACAATGTTTTATGCATTTGGTTCAAATATTTCTATTTCATTTGCGATAAAATTTAGTTTTATATTACAAATCTTGATGTTTCTTTCAGTGCCTTTTGATAAATTTTTATCGTGGCTAAGTACCTCAATTTCTAAGAAAACAATTCAAGAAAGCTCTTTTGAAGAACTTTCAGCTTTAGTTGATACTGTATGCGAAGAGAATGATACAGACAATATAGGAGAATATACCCTACTAAAGAATGTCATTAATTTCAAGGATGTATATGTATCTGATATAATGACACCACGCACTGTAATTTTTAGTTGTAATTCCGAAAATATAATCAATGATGTAGTTAATTTGCCTGAGACTCAGATGTATTCGAGATTACCACTTAAAAATGGCGAGACTATGGATAATGGAGTAATGGGTTATGCTCTTACTAAAGATATTTACCGAGCTGCACTACAGGGAAAAGGTAAAATGAAGCTAAAGCAATTATCAAGAAAAATTGAATATATTCCCGAAAATAGTAGTTTAGAAAAAGCACTTGATTTGCTTCTTAAAAAAAGACAAATGATGCTACTTGTGGTAGATGAATATGGTGGAATAGAGGGCTTACTTACAATGGAAGATATCATCGAGACTATTTTAGGTGCTGAAATATTAGACGAAGGTGATAAATTTGCTGATATGCGTGAACTTGCTAAACAAAGAAGAGATAAGCGAATAGCAAGTGCTTCTCAAAAATCTGAATAATTTTCAAAGCAATTTTCAATTTTACTTAAATTACTAAGTACCATTATAAAAGAGTGGAATCTAATATTAGAATTGTTGATCATAGTGAAACTGACATTGAACATTTACTTAATAATTTCAATGTCTTTTTCACAAATAATTATAGTCAATATTTAATTTCAAATGATAATCCGGAAAGAACTTTATTAGCTGATTCTGTTATTATTATTGACGAGCAAGTTTATAATCTATATAAGAATAATCATTTATTTCAAAATATAGACAAAAAAAGAATAATTCCAATTATAGCACTTGAACATAATAAAACTCTCGACTCTGCATTATTTATATACAATAAATTAACCGAATTAAAAGCAGATAAATATACTCAAATAATTGCTATCGGCGGAGGGATAATTTGTGATATTGCTTCATTTATTGCAGCTACCTTCTATCGAGGTACAAAAATTCTATTGATCCCAACGACATTACTTGCTCAATGCGATGCAGCAATCGGAGGGAAAAATGGTGTAAATTTCAATCATATTAAAAATGCTATTGGTACTATTCGGCAAGCAAATTCAATTATTATTGATATTAATTTCCTTCAGACTCTACCAATTAATCATATCTCAAATGGTTTCGCTGAAATAATAAAAATTGCTGCAATTAGAGATATAGAATTATTCAAACAATTACAAAATATCGATTTTCCAGATATTTTTTCAAATGTAAATGAACTCAATAATATAATAAAAAAAGCTATTTATAATAAATTGCAAATAGTAGCGGAAGATGAAAATGAAAAAGGACTTCGCCGAATACTTAATTTCGGTCATACAATCGCCCATTCTCTCGAATCAGTGTATGGTATATCGCATGGGAGAGCAGTCGCTATTGGAATGAAATATGCTACTCAATTTTCAGTTAATAAATATCAGTCTGATACCACAATTATAGAACAAATGAATAATATCTTGATGAAATTTAATTTAATAGACAATAACTTTAAAATTGAAATTGATAAAATATTTGATTTTATTGCTGCTGATAAAAAGAAAGAAAAGGATATTTTACATTTTGTTATTTTAAATAAGATAGGTCAAGCTGAACAAGTAAAAATCAAATTAAATGAATTGAAAGAAGAATTAAATGCTTTGCACAACAATTAAAAATGACGACTTTAATATTTTATATAGCTCTGCTCAAAAATATCCATTTATTGAGCTGAGAATAGATGATTCAAATCTAACTGAAGAAGAAATTACAAGAATAATTGCAATTAAAGGAAATGAGAAAATTTTTACTATTCGCAATCAATCGAAAAGTAATGAATCAAAGCTATATGATTTTATTATTGCTAGTGACCAACATTGTGAATATTTTGATGTAGAATTTGACTTCCCATATTTAGATAATTTTTGTAAATTAGCTAAATCAATTAATTCTAAATTGATTCTATCGTATCATAATTTAAATTATCTGCCATCGGTAGCAGAATTAGAAAATTTAGCTAATACTGCACATAAATTAAAAGCTGATTATTTAAAAATCGCCTGCCAATGCAATAATACTCAAGAATATTTAGATTTAATTAACTTATATTCTAATCCTTTAATTACTAAATTATTCCCTAAGAAATTAATTGCTTTGCCAATAGGAACTAAATGGAAACTGCATAGATTATCACTGCTTGAATTAGGTTGTCCTTTTGTGTATGTTTGCGAAGATGATAAACCACCAGTAGCTGATGGACAAATTCCATTTTCAGTAGCAAATAAGATACTTAATTTAATTCAATAGAGCTTACATTAACTTTTTTAAAGATTTTATATTTATGAGATATTTTGCTGTAGTAGGTAATCCAATTTTGCATAGCAAAAGCCCGGAAATTTATAACTCTTGGTTTAAAGATGATAATATTGATGCTCATTATTCAAGGATTGCAGCAGAAAATATAAATGATGCCTTATATTTATTTGATGAACTTAAATTATCCGGAATAAACGTTACTGCACCCTTTAAGAATAAAGCATTTTTATCGTGCGATGAAGTCGATAAAATCGCTAGTAATACTCAATCAGTAAATACTATCATAGAAATTGATGAAAAAAAATATGGAAAGAATACTGATTCAATTGGTGTTGAATTCGCCCTTGAGAATGCTAAGATACAAATTAAAGATAAAACTGTATGTGTGATTGGAGCTGGAAATGCTGGGAAATCAGCTTTAGAATATTTATCATCAAAAACAAATAATATATTTTTAATTAATAGAGATAATACTAATAGTAGAGAAATAGCAGAAAAATTTTCTGCTACTTATATTCCATTATCCAAAGTAAATTTACATATTTTAAAGTTTGATATTATTGTTAATACATTGAGCCCTAAATTACTAAACTTAAAATTCGACACATTTAAAAAAAGTGTTGTTGTAGTTGATGCAATTTATAATAATTCAAAGCTAAAAGAAATCTGCAAACTTAAGAATATCACATATTTAAGTGGATATGAATGGTTATTATATCAAGCTATACCTGCATATAAATCATTTACTGGTAAAAACGCTATAATTACATCAAAATTAAGAAGGAAAATTCAGACCCCTAAAAGATTTAATTGCATCTATTTAACTGGCTTTATGGCTTCCGGAAAAACAATTATCGGTAAGGAATTAGCTAAAAAATTAAAGATGGATTTCTATGATTTAGACGAAGAAATTGAGAAATTCACTCAAAAATCAATTAATCAAATTTTTAATGATTCAGGAGAAACAGAATTTAGATTAATTGAATCTAAAATACTAAAAAGTATTTCTAAAAAAAATAATGCCATTATAAGTTTGGGCGGAGGTGTAATCTTAAGCGAATCAAATAGAAAAATTATAAATAAAAATTCTTTAGTAATTTGGACATTTACAAGCCTAAGCAAAACATTGCAAAGATTGACTAATACTAGCAATAGACCACTTTTCAACAATTCAAATATTTCTAATCTACAGAACTTGTATGAAAAAAGGATTCCATTATATTTTTCAATATCAGATTTAATAATTAATTCTGAACAAAATTTTGAAAGAGTAGTTAACCGATTAGTTGATGAAATTTCTGCAATTAAGCCAATTAAAGAAAAGAAATTTTATAAAGTGATTTGCCCCACTTCAAAAAGTTATTTTCAAAGAGAGGTTGCTATTTCTTTATTAGGTTCCTCGCCCACAAAAATTATTTTTAATCAAGTCTGCGACGATTCTCTCACTGTAATTCGATTAGCTTATGAAATTGGAAATTTAGTCTTTTCAAGTACATTAATTGATTACTTTATAAATTGTGATTTATCCCTATATTCACAATCTAATAAGCGATTTATAAATAAGATTCTTAAGTTAGACAGAAAGAATCTTCAGCAAAAAAGCATTGCTCAATATTATTTCATCATTGTATCCTCGTCAAATAAACCATTTCCGAACTCAATAAATTGTGGTGAGTCCGGATTAGCATTTAATTTATTTTCAGGGATTTGTGCTCTACAGGATACTGAAACAACAATAAAAGCAGAAGGTACTTTACAAAAAAGAAACATTAATTCTTTAATTACTGCAATCAAAACTACAGGAAAAGAGGTAATTATAGAAAAAAGGTCTTCAATAAATGATAATCAATATCCTCCTCTGAAAATTAATGGTAAGGTAATGCACACGCATATAGATATCGGGGAAATTGAGACTTCTCAACCAATATCAGCTTTGCTTTTGTTATTGAGTAAATTAAATGTCAATGCTAAAATTACTTATAAGCAGATAAAGAGTTTTAATTATGCTTTGATGACAGCTCAAACTATCAGACGACATAATAAACGAATAATTCATAAAGATGGCTTTTTTCAAATTAATGCAGGTAATGAATTACAAAATTCACATAAAAAATACTCTCCTGAGGGCTGCTGGAGTAGTGCGACCTTTTGGTTAATATTATCTGCATGCACAAATTATAATATTAAAATCAATAATATTAATCCAGAAAGTTTGCAACCGGACAAAGCAATTTTAGACATAATTAAATTAGCAGGTGGAGATTTTTTATTTTCTAATGGAGATTATTCAATTTCAAAAAGACCGGAACATTCATTTGACTATGATTGCACAAATTGCCCGGATCTAATACCTAATCTCATTGTTTTTGCTAGTTTTCAATATGGTATTAGCAAGATCAGAGGAATAAATAGATTAATTAATAAAGAAAGCAATAGACTTAAAGTAATTTTAGAAGAATTTTCTAAATTTCATTTAAATATGAAAGTGGAAGGAGACACATTAAGTATACATCCTTCTATGGTAATTCCTGCAGAAATTAATTATCATAATGACCATCGAATAGAAATGGCAGCCACGCTATTTAACTTAATTCTTGGATATAAAAAATATATCGGTGGTAAAATAAAATTTGCAGGTGGTAAAATAAAATTCGCAGGTGGTAAAAATAAATTCGCAGGGAAATCATATCAAACTTTTTATAATGATTTAGATAATTTTTTAGATTTTATAAAATAATAGGACAAGAGATAATAACATTTTATATTAGATCCTAAAAATTTATAAATAACGACACATTGATAAATATTTTCAAATGCAAAAGCAAAGAATATCAATTCTTTTTTTTAATAAATTTAATCTTTTCCATTTTTCAATCGTTATAAAATAATATTAAGTAGTGATAGTTTTATAATGGTTAAACTTTTTTATTAATAATATTAAGTTCTTTTTTCAATATGACTCCTAAACAAATTTGTTTACCACGTTATTTACATTCTATTTTATTAGTAAGTATTATATTTTTGACATCGCATAGTATTAACTTTGCTCAAAGTTATAATCCAACTAATATGAATTTTGAATTTCCTATAATGCGTTCTGACAGCCTGCCTACAGGATGGGAAATCACAAATTCAACTAAAAAAAAGGGTTATAAAGCAAAAATTTCAAATATATCGCATTCAGGTGAATATTCTTTATTGTTGTATTCTGATACTCTGGATATAAATTTAATTGACCCAACTGGATTAGTTCATCAAAGCATATTCCCATCAGCATATTTAGGTAAAAAAGTAACCTTTTCAGCGTACTGCAGAGGAGATGGTAAAGCATCTTTGGCTCCAAACATATTATGGATAAAAATTTATACTTCAGATAAATATTTTACAAATTATATAAGCAATTCGACTGCTCAAGTAGCTCCTAATGAATGGAAGAGATATGAAGTAACTGCAGAAATTCCCAAAAATGCAGTAAAAGTTGAATTTGGATTAATGCTTAAATCTGCTGGTAAAATATGGATGGACGATGCTGAATTTGCACTAGCCGGTAATGCAGACTACACATCACTGCAGTTAAATCAAAATCAATTAAAAGAATTAACTGCTTATGCGAAATTTATTTCTTCATTTTTATTCTATTATCCCGATCCTCGACTTGCAGGAGCTGATTTGCGAACTGTTGTCGAACATGGTGTAGATAATATTTTATCAAGCAATGCAAGTATTGAACAAAAAATTAAGAATATCTATACCTTTACAGGTAATAATTTACAATTTAGCAAAAGTAATAAATCAACATATAATTTTAAGAAAATAGATTCTACTGCTGCTTATGATGATAATTATTATCCCGGATTTCGCCTCTATAAAGGAATGTACGATATAAGTCCAAAATCTCTTTTTTCATCTAAATTTCAAAATTGGTATAGGAATTTTAGAGAATTCCCAAATTTACTTACACAAAATATATTAGTTTCTGATTATAAAGATAAAGAATTTAAATTTCAAGTATTTACTAAAAATATTTTAATTAATTCTTATAGTAAATCCTTTGCTATTATCGCATTTAAAGATGAAAATAGAAATATTATATCAGTTACTATCCCCGAACCCAAAAAACTCAAAAATAAAAACGATTGGCAAGAACTCTCTATTTCCGGAATAATACCACAAAATTGCATTACAATAGACATTAATTTATTCCTAGATGGTGAAGGTCGTGCATTATTTGATGATGCAAGCCTTATTATAGAAGGGAAAGAGCAAATTAAAAATGGTGATTTTGAGAATTTTATTTCGGGTTGGTTCATTAGCGAAAAGAGCGAAAATGTAGCATATAAAATAGTAAAAAATATTAGCGAAAAAAGAAGCGGATTTGCTTCAATTGAATTAAAAGTATCGAATGATGAAAATATTATTTATCCGAAGCTAAATGATATTTATAAGTTAAAGATTGATGATAATTTATTCTTCCAATTCCCAAAGGTGAGACTTACCAATGCCAATGATACTACTCAATTCATTAAATTGGAAAATAAAACATATCAATTATTTAATAATTATAGTGCCAGAATTGCTAGTGTGATTTATACTTGGGCATTCTTAAATAATTTCTCTATGCTCAAAGATAAAACAATTGATAATAATAATTTTAATAAAAATATTATTGCTGAATTAGAATCTGCTATAAATAATGCTTCAATTATTAAAACCGAAGATGAATTAATCAGAATACTTGAAAAGTTAGGTTCTTACTTCCCAGATAATGCCCTAAGATTCTGGAATACTTTGGAGCTTTCTAAGCAAACAAAAGCTCTTCCTATTGCTTTTCAATACATAGATAATAAATTGTACATTAAGAACAGTAATTTTCCGGAAATTCCTATAGGAAGCAGAGTTCTTAAAATTAATTCTATTCCTATTGAAGAATATTTCAGAAATGAAAGGAATTATATTTCTTCGACTTCAGAAGAATATAAAAATATTAAAATTGCTACAGCATTGAGATACAATTATAATGACAAAATTGATACTTTTTTAATTGAAAATGAAAAAAAGCCGTATGAAATAATAATAAAAAATGATAATATTGAAAACAATTATTTCGCTTCAATTTTCCCACCTGATTCATTAATAAATAATGAAATTTATTATATTAATCTCACTCAGCATAATGAGAAGACTATAAGTGATTTATTTAAGCAATCTTCTTCAAAAATGAGTGGTATAATTTTCGATTTACGAGGTTATACTTCTATATCAGAATATTTCTTTAAATTTTTTAAAAATGGAATTTTTGATAATATTATTTGGAAAACTCCATATTACACTGAATATAATGCCTCTCCTACTGCATTTGCAAATTATATGCAGAAAGTAGATGGAATAGGAAATTTATCTCAAACAAAAGTCATCGTCCTTTGTGATGAAAAAACAATTGGATTAGCAGAAGCCCATTTGCATTTATTAAGACAAAATAAATTAGCTACTTTTATTGGAAGTGAGACTGCTGGGGCTCCAACAGAAGCTACTGTAGTACCTCTTCCCTGTGATTTAAGTATATCAATATCCGGAATTTCTGCTTATGATAAAGATGGAAATAAATTAATTGGTAAGTCTTTTCGTCCTGATGTTATTATAAATACTTCTCTCAATGATATAAAATCAAATAAAGATCCTGTAATCGAAGCAAGTATCAAAATGATGAAACAATTAATTAAATAAAGAGTAATTTTAATATATTAACAAATTAACAACATTTTATAAAATCAATATGAAATTAAACAAAATATATTTAATAATATTAAGTATTATATTTATCGTATCTACTGCAAGTGCAAAAGAAAATTTTAAAGATATTTATAAAAAAAATATTGAAGCACGAGGTGGCAATGCTCTAATTTCTTCACTCAATTCCTATATAATCAATGGAGAACTAATTAGAGAGGATTCTATTCACTTTCATTTCAGAGGTGCATTTAAATATCCCGATAAATCTATAATTGAATATTATTTAGATGAAGATACTCTTGCAATTGGTTTCAATGGCAAATTGGGTTGGACTCTTATGCCACAAATTGGAATGAATCCAATAGAACTGCCTACAGACAAAGTAAAAGAATCTGTATTACTTACTATTACTCCTATAATTGAATATTTTAACGAATTAGATAATTTTAAAGATAAATCTAAAGAAATAAAAATAATCGACAATAAAGATAGCATAAATAATATTCCTCAGTTTATGTTAATCTGCCCTATTAAAGATAATGAAGCAGAAATAATTTTTATCAATAAAACAGATTACCAAATTTCACAAATAAATACATCGTTTACTGTTGGTGATAGTACTCAAACGGCTATTATAAATTTAAGCGATTATAGAAATATTCAGAATTTAAATATTCCACATCATATTAAAATTTATAATAGTAAAACTGTAATTTCTGAAATATTTGTAAAGTCAATTGAAGTAAATCCAAAATTAGAAGATATTATTTTTGATATTCCAAAATAATTCTACATTCATTTTTTTAATAAAAGAAGTTTATATAATATGAGTATGAAAACAATTATATTCCTAATTTGCGTAGTTTTTTCTACTACTCTTATAGCAAAAGATGGAAGATTAGATTACTATAAAAATCGATATAAAGTAAATTGCTTAAATGAGAAAATTACAGATAATTTCGGCAATAAGTTCGACGAACTTTATGGGACTCGGAATATGCGTACTATCCTTTATGGAATAGCTTACAGAGGCGGAGCAAATAACTTTTATCATAAAATCGACAAAAGAGATAACCATAATCCATTACCAAATGATGGATTACAAAATTTAGTAGATGAAGGATTCTCTCAAGCTATTTATTTATATTCTACAAATTTCTCAACTGCAAAGACTCAATATATATCTCATGATAAAACAGATACTTTGGATTATTATCAAATTTCTGGCAATTCAGAAAAAGAAATTAAAGAAATTTTAGATAGAGTTTATAAAATAATTAATGATACTTCCTTAGGACCTATTTACTTACATTGTTGGAATGGCTGGCATCAGTCTGGATATGTTTCTTCTGCTATTTTAAAACAGTTTTGCGGTTATAGCGACGAGCAGGCTTTAGCATATTGGAAAATGAATACCGATGGAGTAACTAAGGGATATGATAAAGTTCAAAAAAAAGTATTAGATTTTACTCCATTTCCAGATTTGAAAATTTCAAAAGAAAGACAAAATGAAATTTGTCCCTGTGAAAAAAATATTAATGTAAATAATTAAAAATAATAATATAAGGAAAAAATAATGAGCTACTTAGTTCCAATGGTAGTAGAACAAACAAGCAAAGGCGAAAGATCCTATGATATTTATAGTCGCTTGCTCAAAGATAGAATTATCTTTATAGGCTCTCAAATTGATGACAATTTAGCAAGTCTAGTAATTGCTCAATTACTGTTTTTACAAAGCGAAGACCCTAAAAAGGATATTAACCTATATATTAATTCCCCAGGTGGTAGCGTTTCTGCTGGACTTGCAATTTATGACACAATGCAATTCGTTACTCCAGAAATTTCTACTATATGTATGGGAATGGGAGCATCTATGGCACAAGTACTTCTATGTGCTGGTTCTAAGGGCAAAAGATATGCACTACCTAATTCAAGAATATTAATGCATCAGCCAATGGGAGCTACTCAAGGTCAAGCTACTGATATAGAAATTTATACTAAAGAAATGCTACGAATGAAAGATGTGCTTTATGGAATTATTTCTAAGCATAGTGGTGTGAATAAAGAAAAAATAATTAAAGATGCAGAAAGAGACTTTTATATGAGCCCAAACGAAGCTCTTGAATATGGACTAATTGATAAGATTTTAGAAAAATCTCCTAATCAAACTGAAAAAAAATAATTTTTTAAAATTTTTTGTCTTTTGAAAAGCCCTAATTATAGCTATTTGGGGCTTTTTTTAATTTTTTTTCAAAAAAAATTAAAAAAAAAAAAAGAGAATTTGATTTTTTTGTGTCTATCTGTTTTTAGAAGGTGAATTGTTTATTAATAATAATTTTTGAAATAGCGTTTATTAATATAATTAAATAAAATGATTAATTTATTTGATTATCTGCAAAAAAAGTAGTATTTTTATATACGGTTAAAATTGGTATAATATTTTTTTCTAATCAAATTTTAAAATATAAAAAAATCATTTTTTTAACCAAAAACATAGTTAAGTTTAATTTAATAATTTTTATACATTTTTCATAATGAGGTTTTTTATGAAACATTTATTACAAAAAAAGTTTTTGCTAGTCTTAATGGCATTGCTGATATCTTCCGGATCGGCTGACCTTTTTGCACAAAAAGTGCAAGAGACTGGTGGTACTTCATTTTGGTTTGGTATTCCAAGATGCAATAGGTCAAATAATGAAACTTTAAGAGGTAGTGTAAATGGTTCTTCATCAGAATTATTTATTACTACTCGCGAAAAAGCAACAGTTCAAGTATTTGATGCACAAGGAAACTTGATTGGTAGCCCTCATAAAATCGAAGCTAACGATTATAAAGTGATATCAGTCAACTTTTCTCACTTTGAGCACACTGTAAGTGGCAAAGTTGAAAAGAAAGGTATATATGTAGAATCTGATGTGCCTATTTCTATAGTTGTATATATCGGTTTCCATTATACTGGCGAAGCATATAGAATAGTACCAACTGATTGGTTAGGTACTGAATACTATACTCTAAATTTATACAACGACTATTGTAAAATGGCAGATGGAACTATTCGTGATTTACCAAATCAGATTTTAATAGTTGCAACTGAAGATAATACTAAAGTCGAATATACTCCAAAATATCACATTGAAAACGGTGCAAGACAAGATGAACTTGGTACTATATATCTAAATCAAGGTGAAACAGTCCTTTTAATGACTGAAGTTTCAAAAGGTGCTCGTCAATTTGACCATACAGATTTAACTGGTACTAAAATAGTTTCTAATAAGAAAATTGCAGTTTATTCTGGTCATACTAAAGGTACATACCCACGTTTTGCTCCTACATACTATAGCGGTCTAAAAGCTGACTTTTTAAGAAATATGTTGTTCGATTCTATGTGGCCAGATAACTTAATCGGAACAGAATATGTTACTGCACCATATATTTATAATAAAAGAGTTGAATATCAAGGCTTAATTGAAGGTGAACTTGGCGATCTCGTTAGAGTCGTAGCTACAAAAAATAATACAACAATAACTGAAATTTTACCTGATGGTTCTCCTAATATTGTAATTACAGGCTTAAAAGCTGGTGAATATTATGATATGAACGGTAAAGACAGATTAGATCCATTAGTACTTCAAACTAATTACCCAGCTTTAGTTGGTCAATATGGTAAAGGATATATGTGGTGGAGCGGCGCCACAATTCGCCCTAAAGATGGTAAAGAATATGATAAAGATAACAACGAGTTACAAAACCCATCATTAGCTGGTCAAGGTATATTAATTGCCTCTACTCCAGTAGCACAATGGGCTAACTATTCAGCATTTTTAGCTGTTAATGAAGTAAATAATCACTTTAATATTACTTTTAGAACAAAAGATAAAGATTCTATCTATTATGTCGCTTATAGAACTGGATTAAAAACTCCTATTACTGTAAAATATCAAGGTAGAATAAAAGAAATTGCTGGTACTGAATATTCTTATTTACAAGGTGATGTATCTGCCGGAATGCACGCTTTCGAAGGTGCTAACGATCATACTACATTTGCAGTTTATGCATATGGTGATATGGACGCTTATAAAAGTGGTTTCGCATACGGATACCCAACTGCTTCAAACTTTTATACTCCATGTAACGATTCAATTTTCATTAATGAAACAAGAACTTGCTTCGAAGTAGATGGTACTGTTACAGCAATGGACTTACAAGAAGACCCATTATGCGCTGAAATCGCTACTTTAAATTATATTCAAACTACTAGAGTAAATGCTGCTTTCCAACCAAATTATACTCCTGGCCAAAAAACAGGCGCTTTTAAAGTAATTTTCAGAGACAAAAATCAAGAAGGTAAAATCACTGTAAGAGCAATGACAAAATCAGGTAATGTTGTTACTAAAACTTATGAATATTTCCCTGAAATAGTAAAACCTGATATAACTGTACATAATTTTGGTACATTAGTAGTTGGTGAAGCTCAAACTCAAGAAATAATTCTTACAAATGCTGGTAAAAAAGAAGTATATGTAAAAAGAATTTATTTGAAAAATGCAAGACCTGAATTTACTATCACTTCTACTCCTACTGGTGATTTCTGGCTTCAACCAGGCGAATCAATTCCAGTTACTATTCAAGCTTTAGTAGTAGATCAAGATGCACCTAGCTTAGTAGAAGAATTATGGGTAGAAACTGAATGCTTAGATACAAGAATGACTGTTCTTACTGTTTCTTCAGGATCTCCAGATGTATATACTACTGATATTAACTTCGGTGTAATTCCAATTACAACTGCAAAAAATCCAAGAACAGAGACTTTCACAATTGAAAATAGAGGTAATAACCCAGCAATTATCACTGGTTATACTCGCGCAAAGAATTTAGCAAACTTCACTTGTACTGATTTAGACAGCTATTCAGCTACAAATCCTTTAGAAATTCTTCCAAATCAAAAATTTACTTATAAAGTAACTTATGATCATCTAAATGAATCAGGTATAGTACATATTGATACATTGAGATTAATTTCTACAAATACTACAAGAACTAAGTTATATTCTGTTTGGACTGCTACTCCTATTAAAGGTGATTTAACTGTTACTTCTTATAATTGGAACAAACAAAGAGTAATCGATAATTATGTAATTCAAGAAGGTTTACCTCAAAGATATGATGGTTCAGTTACAGTTACAAATAGTGGTACAAATGATGTTATCATTACAAAAGCAGAAATCGTAAAAACTGCAACTAATGAATCAATTTCCACTGGCGAATTCTCTTATAATGCTCTTGACTTTACTGATAAATTAGAAAACAAATTAATTAAAAGCGGCGAAAGCATTGACTTAAAAGTACATTTCGTACCTACAGCTCAAAAATCTTATGACGGCGAAATCATCATCTACGGTAAATATAATGATGTACCTATCCAATCAAATAGAGGCTCATTATTAGGCGATGGTATCCAACCACACGTTATTACTCAAGATGTAAGCTTCGGTATATTGAATTTAGATGATCCTAATGACATATCTAGAACTAAAAATGTAGAATTTGAAGTAACTAATCCAGTATTAGGTTATGATAAAGATTTAGTTGTAACTGGTTTAAAACTTAACATTGGTAATGAATTCAAAATAGACCAAAATTTCGTCATGCCTACGACAACAAATCCAATTATTGTTAAAACTGGTGAAAAACTTATCGTTCCTGTTATATTCACTCCACTTTCTTATAGTGCAGTAGGTTATAGTGATGCTCTTACTATTGAATCAGATGTAAATGTTAATCCTAGTCCAACAGATTATGTAGATATTATCACTGCTAATCTAAACGGTAATGCTCTTTCTACTCAAGTTTCTGTGCAAGACTTAGATTTCGGTACTCAATATATTAACCATATTTATGGAAGCGATAATTCTAAATTCATCTCTTTCACAAATAATAGTAGCGAAGGTACTTCATTATTCTTAACAAATTCAATATCTAACTTATTCGAAGCTTCAAATTCTAATACTGTAGATTACTTCAGAATTAAAGAAATTTGGCTTGATAACACTACAAATATTATTGATCCGTACGCTCTTAACGTGGAAATTGCTCCTAAGCAAACTTTATTCATTGCTTATGAATTCTTACCAACAGCAGTAACTAATTATGTTGCTCAAATGAAATTTAGCTACTCAATGGCTAAAGATGACGTAGAATACGGAAGCGCTATTTCTAACATAAAGGGTGCAGGTAAAAACCATTTAGCAGTTGTTGAAATTCCTAAGGGATATGAAGCAATGCCTGGTAGCTTTGCAAAATTAACTAATGGTGAAGAAAAAGTAGATATTAAATTCTATAGAGCTGCTAATGAAAATAAACCATTAAGCGAAGCAAATATAACTTATTATGAATTAGATATTTCTTATGGCGATGTTACTTTAGATAAGCTTGGAAAACACTTCCACCCATATTATACAAGTAATAACGGAACTTATGATTATAAAGCTGCTATTGAAACAAATGGCACTATGAGCGAAGGATGGGAAATTCTAGAAGCTAAAGTTAATAATGTTAGCAATTCAATTCATATTAAAATGAAGAGCAATGGTCCAGCACTATCTGAAGGAAATAATAATACTTTATTAAAGATGAAAGTACTCGGTTACTTAAGCACTTCAAATGTATTAATACCATTTAAACCAAGTATGATTACTGATGCTAATGTTGATAAATATTTAACAATAAGCACAATTGATGGCGATGGTAAAATATTAGAAGTATGTCTTGATAACCAACGCTTAATTGAATTCTCTGGTACTAATTATGCTGTTTCTAATGTTAGTCCAAATCCTGTAGTAAATACTGCTAGCTTTACTTATACTACTCCAATTGAAACACCTGTTTTAATTGAATTATATAATGTAACTGGAGATAAAGTAACTACACTTGTTAATGAAGTTAAAAAACCTGGCAATTACGAAGTTAAAATTGATGTAAATAGCTTAGGATTAACTTCCGGCACATATAGTTATAAAGTCGTTATGGGACCTTACTCACAAGTAGAACAACTCATAATAACTAAATAATTCGACAAATATTTAAGATACTTATCTTAATAAATAAGCCCTACATTTTTTAATGTAGGGCTTTTATTTTTTTAATTTAATATATTAATTTAATCAGTTAATTTCAAGATATTATTTTCTTTTGGATCTTCTAATTGTTGCACATAAATTACATTTCCACCGGCAATCCCTTTTAAATTTCCATATAAATAATTAGCATTATCTAATATTTTTTCAAATTGTTTTTCGCGTTCCTTCCAAATCTGGAGCATTTTCCTTCGTTCATCTTCATAACTCTTTTTAAGGGATGTGTAGCCTTCTATAATTGCATTAAATTGTCCAGCAAATTCATTGCTAGTCAAATAATTATAAAGCAATTCAGTTTTAGATCCTTTATTTTGGTTAATACTTCTTTCTTTTTGTAGTTGTATTAATCCATATCTTAAGACTTGCGTTAATATACCTACATTCCAAAATGAACATATCCAAACATTGTCTCTATAAATAAACGTCTTTTCATTATTAGGCATTGTCTCAGTAACAAGGACTAGAATGTCAGCTTTGACGTTTAAATTATCATTTTTCAATTTTGTTAACCAATTTGCATCAAAATTTTTTGTTCTCTTGCTTTCATAATATATTTTCCCACAATCGACACCCATTTCAGTTCGGACATATTGAATAGCATCTGCTCCTCTTTGTCCTTTTTTGACTTCTTCAATAATGTCAAAAACAAATTTTTCTTTTAAGAGTTTTTCTAATTCTAATTCTTGGATTTCGCCTTGTAGTTGCATTGAGCCTTGTTCAGCTTTTCTTTTAGTTTCCTCAGCAAGTTTAGTAATATCAGCGATCTTTTTATCTTTTTCTTGCAATTTTAAATGGTATTTTTCTTCGAACTGTTTAGCAAGTCTTTCTTGCTCTTGGATTTTTACTTCAGTTATTTCCTTTTCTTTTTCTAATTCATATTTTGATCGCATCTCATCATTTTGTCTTTTAATTTTCTCATTTTCAGCTTTAATTAAATTATTTTCCTGAACAATTGGGCTTAGATCATTAAGTTCTTTTTGTAACTTGTTAATTACTTCTTCATTGTCTTTATAAGCTTTATCTTTAATTTGTTCTGTTAAAATATTTGTTTCTATTTTTAACTTTGAATTTACTATTTCTTCAATCCTTTTATCATTGTTCTCTTTTTCTTGCTTAAGTTGTGCCTCCTTTTCATTAATTTCATGCAACTTAACTTTATATTCTTGTTCATTTTGATTAATTTTTTTTTGATATTCAAATTGAATTTTTTCTTCCATCTTATGATATAAAACATCATTTACATTAATACTAAAACCGCAATTTGGACAATTGATTGTGTTAGATTCGTTCATTATATTCTCCCATTTTTTATTAATTTTTATTTACAAATATATAACATAAATTTGATACTTAAAATTTTTTGTTAATCTTTTTTACCTTTTTTTTTAATATTTTCTTTGCGAAACTAAACAATATGTTTTACGTATTTACATAATTATACATATATTATAAATATATAAAATAGACTAAATTAAAAACAACTATATTTTTAGGAACCTCAGTGGAAAACAATTACGAAAATACTATGAATAACGATACCCCAAATCAACCACCACCTCCACCATATTATTACACACAACCTAAACGCAAAAAAACACGTTGGTGGATACCTGTGGTAATTATCGGTGTAATTATTTTATTCTTCTTCTTAATATTCATGGGAATTGGAATGACATTTAGCAAAATGTTTAAATCCGAACCGAAAGAAGTTAAAGAAAATTCAGTACTATATCTTAATTTAAATTATGATGTTTCTGAATATACTATGAATAATCCATTCAATTTCTTTTCAAATAGCCCTCAAGCATCTTTCTTAGATTTAATTAATGCTATTAAGAAAGCAAAAACTGATGACAAAATAAAAGCAATTTATATTAAAGCTGAAAATTCAACTCTAGGATTTGCGAAATTAACAGAATTAAACCAAGTAATTGATGATTTCAAATCTTCCGGAAAAATCGTTTATGCCTATATGGAGACCGGTACTGAAAAGGATTATATGCTTACTCTACCTGCACAAAAGATCTTTATGCCGTTAGAGGGATTGGTAATGATTGATGGATTTGGTACTGTATCAATGTTTTATAAAGGCTTTTTCGATAAAATTGGTGTGAATTTCTATGTAGCAGGTTTCGAAGATTTTAAAAGTGCAGCAGATTCATATTCAAAAACGAAATATGGCGACTCAAGTAAATATCAATTACAAGTATATACTAAACAAACCTACGATAACTTTTTAGATGCAATTAATAAATTCCGCAAAATAGATAAAATAAAAGCTAATCAATTAATTGATGAAGGAATCTACACTACCGATGCTATGAAAGCAGCTGGTTTTGTTGATGAAATAGCTGTAGAATCTAAAGTTAAAGAAGAAATGGCTAAAATCATATATGGTAAAAATTGGAAAGAAGATAAAAAAATTAATTTAGTAAAAATCTCTGATTACATTAACTCTAAACCATATAATAAAAAGAATGATATTAGCGATGATACCGAAATTGCAATTGTATATGGAAGCGGTGCAATATATCCTGGTAGCAATTCTGAAATTTTCTCAAGCGAAAAATCAGTTTTTGCTAATCAATTTGTTAAAAATCTAAAAAAAGCTGTAAGCAATGAAAAAGTAAAAGCTATAATTATTCGAATTGATAGCCCCGGCGGTTCTGTATTAGGAAGCGAAATTATTTGGCAAGAAATTATTAATGCTAAAAAAATTAAACCAATTTATGCATCAATGAGTGATGTTGCTGCATCCGGTGGTTATTATATTGCATCTGCTTGCGATACTATTATTGCTCATCCTCAGACTTTGACTGGCTCAATCGGAGTTATTTCAGCTATACCAAATGTAAGTGGTTCTCTAAGTAAATTAGGTATCACAATCGACACTACGCAAACTAATAAAAATACTCATTTCTTTAATCCATCACTACCAGTGCCTCAAGCACAAAAAGATAAATTCTTTGAAATGAGCAAAACTATTTATTATAGATTTTTAAATAAAGTAGCTACTTCAAGGAAAATGGATGTAGAACAAGTACGAAGCATAGCAAAAGGAAGAATTTGGACTGGAGCAGATGCGAAACGCATTGGATTAGTAGATGTTTTAGGTGGATTAGGCACATCAATTGAAATCGCAAAGAATAGATTAGGTATTCCTCAAAATAAATTAGTAAAAATATCTGTATATCCATCTCCTGATAATGAATATAATACATTATTTAGTTTCTTTAGCAAAAATTCTGATAATGATGACGAAGATAATGCCAAATTATCAATTGAAAAGTATTTAAATATTATGTCAGCAAAGCTTGGGCAAAGTAACGGATATTTATATACATTATATAAAGCTTTACCTAAATCACTTCAAAATCAATTTATGTATTTGATGAATATTCTCGAATTAAATTCTGAAGAAAGAATTTTAATGGCTATGCCAAATCTTGTAGAAGTTAATTAAAATATTAATCATTTAAATTTATAATCAAAAACAAACCCACAAGATTATCTCTTGTGGGTTTTGATTTTATTTTACAATTATGTGGAAAGTGATGAATAGCAATCAATCCATTGAAATATTAAATTTCTTTACTTAAAAAATTCTTCGAAAATCTTATAATTTTTTTCGTAATTATTAATATCGTATAATTCTGTATTGCTTAAATATTTTGATTTGTCTTCATTAATTAATATTACTGCTGGAGACCTATCAATTTTATATTTATCGAATAAGTAATAATTTGAACGCTGATTCTCGGGAGTAGTATTCTCAAGTTTAATATCATAAAATGTAGAATCTTGTTTTAGTAAATCCCGTATCATTCTTGAATAAGCTAATAATTGCATTCTTTCTTCTTCATAATATGGGAAAATTAATGCACATTTCACTGGGTTTGTTAAATCTTCATTTAACTTTTTCATTATTTGATTAAGCTCTTTGAAGCATTGTCTACATTCAACCCCTGGATAATTTAGGACTAACACTATTCTATAATTCCAATTTTTTAGATCAAATTTATGCCCTCTAATAGACTGGAATTGCAATTCCTTTGTGTTAAGCACTTTAATTTTAGTTGTATTCTCATTTTTCTTAACCAACGTTGTTTCAGAATCAATTTTCTCTGATTTCATACAAGAGCAAGCAGAAAATAGTATTAATACCAATGAAAATAATTTTATTTTGTTATTCATTTCTAATCGCCTATATATTTATAAATTAAAAAAGATGTGCGCGGTGTAGTACCATCCAATATAGATTCTTCATTTTTGTCGTAAAGCTCTTCATATGTGCCTGTATTAATTATTTCATCTTTTACATAATCTATAGTATTGTTCGACATAAAAGAGTAGAAATAATTATTACCAAAAGGTCTAATATTTAATAGATCACTATATAGCCCTTCAATTTTGTTAGTTTTGTCGTTTCTTGTTTTAATATCTGCATAAATAAGTTTCCACTTATTATTGCTTAATCTCCAAATATCTAATAGCCGAACATCGTCTTTTCTTTTAGTTTCTTTATTATAATTTTGTTTCTTTAAAATAAAAGTAGAATCATTTAGAAAATAAATTCCCTCTACAGTTGATATTACTTCAAGCTCTTTCAAATCTCTTCTAAATTTATCAAAATCTTGAGAAGTATTTTTTTTATATGAATCAATCTTTTTTGCAATAGCTTCATTTTTAACCCAGTTATCTGGTTCATAATTAATTTGATATAATAAATTTTTATTAAAATCATAAAACTTAATATTGTAATACGTTATATCAGATAAGTAAAAACCTTTCTCCCAAACACCAAATATATCTTTGTGGATGAATGTCATATTGGCACCCCTTGGTAAATCAAAAGTCCACTCTTTATCAATTGTAAGTGTGTCAATATTTATTTCATAGCATTTAGCAAAATCAGCGCCACCACCAATGCCCATTCTAGAAGTAAACGCATATAGCTTATTGTTAACTATCTTTAGCTCATCTCGCACTGATTTTAAACGTATTGATTTGACAAATTTTAATGTATTTTTGTCATATACATTTATCATACCAGGACCAGGAAAATCGACAAAAATATATTTGTCTGTAATCTCAATATCTAGAATATGAGAACTTCTTTTATCTGAAATCTCAGGATATGTAAATTTCTTTATCGTTTTACCATTTTTAGTAAAAAGCAATAAAGGTAAAGAATCATTTGTATTAGCTTCGCCTAAATAGCAAGCATTAGCATTTAACACATAAAATGAATCTTGATTGGCTGCTACAAGTTTGGTGTATAAAATAGGTTCATCTACCCAATAAGTGCCTGCATAGAGTTCTATAATATTTTTACCAAAAATATCTTTATGATTCGAATCTAATTCATAGAGGTTGTATTTACTTGGGGCTAGTTCTTTTTTATTTTGGCTCTGACAAGAAAATTGAATTGAGATGACAATTGCGAATATTATAATAATATGTTTTCTTAACATTATTATTTCCTTTCTTAATATAAGGATAGTAAGCGGATAATTGAATACTAATCACATACATTTAAATAATGTATAAAAGAAAGTATAAAATTATTCATATACTACTTCGAAAACTGAAATAGTTATTTCTTTTTAATAAATGCAAAACTACAACAAATTTAAGAGAAAAAAAATTTTTCCACATTTTTAAGTGGTTTGTATACAAAGTAGGACAAGGAAGTTTCTAAGTTCTTCAAGTACGAAGCTCTGCTTAGATAATAATATAAACCTTGCAGCGATTATTTTGCTTATAATTTCGTATTTTTGTAATATAAAAGTTCTATTAAAATAATAAGAGAAAACTAAATTGAAAAAATATATTGGCGTGTGCTTAGGTGCCTCAACTGTAAAATTTGTAAAAATAAAAGATGAAAATAAAAATATTACCATAGAAGAAATTAAAAATATCCCTCATAATGGGAACCCAAAGCAAGCATTAATCGACAACTTAAATAGTTTTGCTTCTAAAAATGAGGCAATTGTAGTTACAGGTAGGAAATTCAGAAATATTGTAAATTTACCTACTATTCCTGAACCTGAAGCAACGGAATTAGCTTTTGAGTATATTAATAAAAATAAAGAAATTAAATTCTCTTCAATTGCAAGCATTGGTGGAGAGACTTTTATGGTCTATACTCTTGATAATGAAGGTAAAATAAATAATGTAATTACTAAAAATCAATGTGCTTCCGGCACAGGAGAATTTTTCCTTCAGCAGATTAAAAGAATGAATCTTTCTATAGACGAAGCAAACACACTTGCTTTAAATGCTGAACCATTGAAAGTATCAGGAAGATGCTCTGTATTTTGTAAATCTGATTGCACTCACGCTCTTAATAAGGGAATTGCTAAAAGTGAAGTTACTTCTGGTTTAGCGCTAATGATGGCTGAAAAGATTGAAGAATTAATAAAAAAGAATAATAATGATAAAGTACTATTAGTTGGTGGCGTTACAAAAAATAATGCGGTTATCAACTTCCTAAAAGAACGCAACCCAAATATTATAATTCCCGAAGAAGCAGATTATTTCGAAGCTCTTGGTGCTGCACTTTATGCGAAAAAAAAGGATATAAAACCAACAAATTCTAATAATAATTTGTTGCTAAATAAAGAATCTTCATTCTCATTTTTAGAGCCATTAGAGAAATTTAGAGATAAAGTTATATTCCAAAATCACAACCATAGCAAAGCAAACGATGGTGATGTCTGTATACTTGGTTTAGACGTAGGGTCTACTACTACTAAAGCAGTTATTATTCGAGAATCTGACGCAGAGATTCTTGCTTCAGTTTATTTATATACTCATGGTGACCCAATAAAAGCTTCTTGCGAATGCTATAAAGAGCTTAAAAAACAAATTGGCAACACTAAAATAAAAATAATTGGATTAGGTACAACCGGCTCCGGTAGACATATTGCAGGTCTACATGCTCTTACTAATGGTGTTTTTAATGAAATTGTTGCTCATGCAGCAGCAGCAATATTTTTTGATACAGAAGTAGATACTATATTTGAAATTGGAGGTCAAGATGCGAAATATACTTATATTGTAAATAAAGTACCTGCTGACTATGCAATGAATGAAGCATGCTCAGCCGGAACTGGATCATTTATTGAGGAAAGTGCTCACGAGGCATTAGGAATAAAAGTAACTGAAATTGAAAATATAGCATTAAAAGGAAATAATCCACCAAATTTTAGCGACCAATGCGCTGCCTTTATCAATTCTGATATTAAAACTGCTTTGCAAGAAAATATTGACAAAAGCGACGTTGTAGCAGGTTTAGTTTATTCAATTTGCTTAAATTATGTAAATAGAGTGAAAGGAAACAGACCAGTAGGAAATAAAATATTTATGCAAGGTGGTGTGTGCTATAATAAAGCAATTCCAATTGCTATGGCTGCTTTAACTGGTCAAAATATAATTGTTCCACCTGATCCC
>CALLXS010000056.1 GCA_937875295.1 uncultured bacterium
CATCTCTGGCTGAAATAAAGAACCACTTTTCGATTTATTTTCATCATATATCTTTTCAACTATAATCAATCTTTCTTTTATACGATTCTCTTCCTCTGACCACAATGGTACACCAAATCTCATCTCTAATTCTTTGTTGCTTATCCCTTTTCTTATCACTTTAAAATACCTATCATTATTTCTTAGGATTTTTGATTCTTTCTTTGTCAACTTTACTTTTGCAGTAATAATTATAGCGTTTTTATCTTCGTCATGTTCTTCTTTATACTCATATGGGAAAACTTCCAAATCACCTATTATTAAGCCATCGATGTTTAGTCTCTCCACCTCTTCTAAATACAAAGTATAAGAATATACTGTGTCCTCATCAGTATAACTACCGCTGTAGCTATAAGGGTTTTTTACCAATCTATACTCCTTAACATTATTGCCATCCTCATTTAAACTAAATACGCCACCATTTTTAATATTAGATATTTCATTTTTAACAGTTAACTCAATTTCTTCAGTTTTAATTTTTTCTAAAGTAGTATTTAAAAGTTGAATTTTTGAATTAAATTCTATTAAATTTTCATTTGTATTTTTCATTATTTCAAGCATTTGAGTATTAGGATTGAGTGCTTGTAGGTTCAATTTTGTATTTTCATTAATTGAGATAATCATTTCCTTTTGAATTTCAATTATTTTATTAAATGATTCTTGCATCCTCGTAAATGTAACGCTAACTGAAGCAAAATCCCTACTAATCTCTCCTACTTCTAAAAGTAATTCTTCAATAGAATCTTGATTATCATTACTTTCTTTGTCTATTTCTTCGATATTTTCAATCGGAGTATGAAACATTACAAAGAACAACAATATTAGCATTAAAGCTTCAAATACAACTCCAGCAATAACTAAGTTCTCAGAAACATAATCACTAAAACGCCTTAAACCAATTAAAACTAATAATAGTGCAGCTCCTAAATATACAAATGAATTTATTGTCGAATAATAGAACCTATTTACTATTTCTTCTAGCCAAACACCAGTTCCCTTATAAAAACCCAAAGGATGCAACACAGTAACATCTTGACTAGAATATCTAAACAACTCTTTTTCATAAGTGCATAATTTCCAAAGAGTAAATAGCGAAGATAACGAACTCATTTGCTTGTCGAACCTGAGTTCTTTGAAGATTTTAACAATCAAAAATCTACCTTCTATGCTTGAAATATTATTAATTTTCTTCATCGGATTTTCTACTTTCGTTATCTGATTCTATTTCGTTAAGTGAATTGCTATTATCAATTGAATTTAAAGAGTTTGTCTGTTGTAAATTGTTGTCATTCATAATAATTTGTGCTTTTTTATAACTTAAATACTTATGCATAAATAAAATCATAAAAATCACAAAAGAAAAGATGAAAAATGTATATTCAAAAATAGTGATTCCAAATTGAGAATATGTTGGAATAAAGTAACACATTAAATCTAAAGCTACTGCCATTATAGTCGAATAACTCGCTATAAGAAGACTTTGCCTAGAGCTTCTACCACGCTTTGTAAATAAAAATATAGCAGGTATAATTAAGTGCAAAAATATAACTAAACCTTGATATAATATCCATGGTGGCATAAATCTAATATTATACAAGTATGATTCTGAAGGAATATTTGCATAATAAATAATTACTAATTGGCAGAAGAATAAATATGACCAAAAAATATTAAAACCAAAGAGCTGGCTAGAAATATTCTTGATGAAATCTGAAGTATTTTCTGCTTTTGAAAACAATTGGATAATTATTATAATCGCAAATAAGCAAGTCAAAAGATTTATAAATAAATAAAATGTCCAAATAGTACTTTGCCAAAATTCTTGAATTGTAACATCTTGCACAAATGCAAGCAAATCATACGAAAATAAAATAAATAAAAATGAAAGTAAAAACAGAAGTAAATAATTGAAATACACTTCAGGTACTTGCTTTAACTTAATATAATATAAGCTACCTATGATTAAAGCTAAATAAATAAATTGTCGAGCATAATAAAAATTAGTGGAAAACCAATCTGTCGTAAATTCATTAAAATATGAAGCACTATAGAAATTTATATATCTACTTGAAAATATTAAATTTATCACAAAATATATAATAAAGAAATAACGTAAATCATACAGAGAAATCATATACCTTTTTAATTGAAATGATAACCTTGAATTTATGCTTTCCTGTAATAAATAATATAGTACTGATACATATAGCATTCCAAACAAAAGAGTATTATTCAATATTAAATTAATATTAAATCTGCTAGGATTTAAAAAGTACATTAATCCGAGAATTACGACAAATACTATACTAAAGACTTTATTTAACATTTTATTTTTTATTTTGAAGTATTCTTAAATATTTAATTACAGACCATTTATCATTGTCTGTTAATTTATAATTAACTGGAAACATCAAATTTTGACCAGCGCTTAAAATATGAAAAATTCTACTATCTGGCAAAATATCTTTTCCTTTATTTCTTATATCCGGTGGAGTTGGAAATGGTTCCTCATCTTCTTTTAATTCAACCTTTGTCAAAATTGGACCATTCCCATCAGCATTAAAATTATGACAATATATACAATGAGTCTCATAGAGATATTTGCCATATTGTTGTATAATTTTGCTATCAGGAAGAGGGTTATCGCCATTAATAGCTGAACTATCAATATTATTTTGTTCTATTCCATATAATTTACCACTTATAGGAACAGAATTTTTTGGTCTTAAACTCTCTGTACCCTTATGCTCAAAGAATAAATTTTTGCTCTGAGGTCTAAGATTAATTCCATTGTCCATATCATTAATCAATTCAAAAGGTTGATTTTTATTTACTGACTTTAAATAATCTGCTTTTAACAAAATCACAAAAAACAGCATTCCTATCGGGATTAACCATACAATGAAAGTTAATGAGATTTTTAAATACTTTTTCATCTTAAATACTGTTTTTTTAAATAAATTATTACTTTTTATTTAAGTTAATTATTTCCACATTATAATTCTTTAATTTCTCTTTTAATGGTTCAATTGAGAATATATTATTTATATAAATTGTTTTTTTATTCTTATGAATTTCACTGAAATGAAACATTCCATTTGAGAATATATAAACTAAAAATAATCCTACCACGACAAACAACACCATAAATTCAAATATTACAGGAATAGAATATATAAAATCAAATAAATTCTTTCCTCCAATATTTAATGGATAACTAATTCTCTGTGCCCAAAATAAAAACATAATTGATAAATATATCCCAACGAAAGCTAAAGCGATACCAATAAATCCATATCTTCGATTATAAGAATCATTGTCTAAATCATCTGGCATTTGAATCAAAGAAAATTCGTCAATATAATTTATTCTAAAATATTCAAGCACTTCGATTACTTTTGGGTAATCTACCTCATCGACTATAATTTCATAATTATTTTTTAACATTTTTAGCTACCTCCCATATAGGGATTATAGGAAAGAATTTAATAAATATCATATACATTAAACCAAATAACCCAAAACTTCCTAAAAATATACTTATTTCAATAATACTTGGAGAATATCGCACAAATGCTTCTTCTAATATTCCTGTATTTTGTGAATAAACAACTATTATAAATCTCTCTAACCACATTCCAATTAATATTAATGAAGAAATTATCAAAGAAAATCTAATATTCTTTCTGTTTGATTGCACCATATAGAAATGTGGTAAAAGACAATTAAATAATACCATTAACCAAAAAATAGGAGATTTCAATTTTAGCTCAATTAATTGATTTTCAAAAATATTTTCATTAAAAAGTGTTCCAAATATTTCAATAAAATATGAGAAAAATACTAACCATGAAAATAAATAAATCAATTTATTTAATTTGTCAAAATGTAAAACAGTAATAAACTCTTCTAAATTAAATGCATTACGCAAAATAGTAAGTAAAATTACTAATAGAGCTAGACCTGAAAATATTGCACCAATTACAAAATAAGGAGGAAAAATTGTCGAATGCCAACCTGCTAAAGCAGTTAATGCAAAATCCATTGAAATTACTGAATGTACCGAAATTACTAAAGCAGTTACAATTCCAGCTATTATGAAATAAATAGAACTGAATGAAGCCCATTGACTATGCGAACCTTTCCATCCAAGACAAAAAAATGCATAAATTTTACTTTTAATTTTACCTTTGACATTCGATTTATAAAATGCTAAATCTGGAATTAATCCAATATACCAAAATATCAGTGATACTACAAAATATGCTACTATAGCTATAAAATCCCAAAATAATGGAGATTTAAAATTTAGCCATAAATCAAACTGATTAGGATATGGTATAATCCAGAGCCAGCTTAACCAAGGTCTTCCAGTATGGATCAATAAAAATAATACAGCACAAATAATCGAAATTAAAGTCATTGCTTCAGCTGCACGATTAATTTCATCTCTCCATCCTTGCTTAAAAAGTAATAATATAGCTGATATCAAAGTGCCAGAATGAGCAAGACCTATCCAAAATACAAAATTTGATATTGTTACACCCCAAGCATTTTTATTATCTATACCCCATAATTCTAAACCTTGAGTAATAGTGATAATTAAAGTAATTATACCCTGCAAAAATAGAAAACTAAACAATAACATTGTCAGTTTAAAATTAATAGTACTTTTACCATTAATAATTGAAAGGGATTTCTCTGCTAATTCTTTTAGTTTAGAGTGCATTTTAATCTCTCATTAAATAGTAAATTGAAGGCTTAGTTGCAGAATTTACAATTAATTGATACAAATTATCTTTATTCTTATTCTTAAAATTTTTAAAATATTCAGAATTCAAATCTACTAATTTTATTGCTTTTAATGGGCATATTTCTGCACAAGCTGTTTGAATTTTTGAATATTTTTTCTCATTATCTGTAGAAGCATTATACTCATTGATCCTTTGCACGCATAGTGAACATTTTTCAACTACTCCTCTGCTTCTTGTCGTTACATTTGGATTGAGCATTGCTCTTTCCTTTTCATTAAAATTTTTGTAATTATTCCTATAATTGAACCTCCTCACTTTGTACTGACAAGCTACCATACAATAACGAGTTCCAATACACCTATTATAAACTGCTTCGCTTAATCCTTGAGGGCTATGAGTAGCAGCATTTACAGGGCAAGCTGCTTCACACGGAGCATTTTCACAATGTTGGCACATATAAGGAATATATTTTTTATTTTTATGCGAATCTTGAGTTTCAATAATTGAAATCCAATCCATGTCTCGATTATCGATATTTGATTCAATTTCAGGTGGTGGAATATTATTTTCTATTCTACAAGCCAAAATACATGCATTGCACCCATTGCATAAATCTAAATCAATAATTAATCCCCATTTTTCATTTAAATATTGGTAATTATTTTGCGGTATATATTTATCGATTTGAGATAATTTTTTCAAATATTTATTTATAAAATTATCATCTTTTTGATGCTTAAAAATATTATATGGATTTTTTATAATTTTTTGTTTATTTCCATTATGAACCGATTTAGATGTTTTTATTGAATTATTTAATAATTCATCGATATTAATATTTTTCTCATTACTAGATATTTCAGTTAATATGTTTGTATTTGATAATGTTTCATCAAATCTTGGTGAGTCTTTTACAAAATCATAATAAGTAGGATAGGTTTGCAATTTTTCAACGCCAAAGTACTTAAATATTTCAAATAGCAATTCAATATCAGAAAATGAATCTTTATTTAATCTATTTATTACAGGTTGTTGAATTCCATATTCTCCAAATTCTGATATTCCGTCAGCCCAATCTTCTAGAAAATGACTTTTTGGAATATTGAATATATTTTTATTATGTGATTTTAAATAACTTAAATAAATATAGCTAGTTAAATCACTTTGCATTAAATTAATTTTACTCAATTCAAAAGAAGAAAATAATATAAGGTTTGATTGATATAATTCATTTAATGAGCTTTCAATATTGGTAGTTAATTGTGTTTTCTTGACAAAATTATATATTAACTGACTTTCTAATTTCAGCTGGTGTAAGTTTGGATTTAGATATTTATGATTATAATCTATTATATCTATGATATTATTAGTAGTTAGTACATCATTTTCACTTTTATATTTATCTTCAGTGTAATAGTTTATCTTGTTTATATTATTGGTAGTTAAATTCTTAATAATTATATTATCATTTTTTTCTGTTATAATTTTAATTAATCTATTTAATGCAGGAGAGTTTCTATTCTCAAGAAGTATAAATCCTTTTCCATTTTCATTAAGTTTTTTATTAATAAAATCAGAAGCTTTCTCAATTATTTCGTCTCTTTTAATTGATTTATTGTTATATTCAGCAGTTCTAAATCTATGATAATTATATAAGTTGTATGTATCACTTAATATGCTGTAATCTATAAATGAATTAAATTCGTTATTCAAATTTTGTGGTAGTATTTGGATTGGTTTGCCTTCAAATACTTTAATTAAAAGCTTATAAAGACCATATTCTGTAGGAAGATAAGTTCTATAATAATCAAATCCACTAAATTTTGTATTCTCCACAGGATATACTGCCGGATAAATCTCTTGTTTAGGTCTTCTGCAACCTATTGCAATTCCAGCACTTAGTATTGATAAGTTATATATAAAATTTCTTCTATCCATATTCTAATAATGACAAGATGAACAATTTTCAGGTCCAAATCCTGGATCGCTTGGCATAATAATAAATTCTTCTTCATTTTCTCTTCTACTATTATGTCTCGAACCAAAATATGGTTTAGTTAAGTCCTTGCCGGATTGAAAATTAAGTTTATTATTACTTATTGCCCAAATTCCACTAATTTCTCTTGGTGGTATTGATTTTAATTCTGGTTTTCGATGGCAGTCTAAGCACCATTTCATTGTATACTGTATTGTCAATTTATTCGAATCTAATTCTTCTACTTTCCCATGGCATGAAGAACAATCAATTTGCTTATTAATGTGGTTTTTGTGCGAAAAATGGACGTAATCTGGTAATTTGGTAATTCTATTCCATACTATTACAGAATCGTTGTCATAGCTCAAATTTAGTGGCTTCATTGCATCAACTTCATTTCGAAATGCTAAATGACAAGTCATACATGAATGAGTAGAAGGAATATTTACAATATCTTTAGTAATAGCATCATAGTGACAAAATGTACATTTCATTTGCATTTTTGAAATATGAGTTTTATGAGAAAAGGCAATAGGTTGGGAAGGAGAGAAATTAATATTTGCAATAGAATAATCATAAGCATAATAAAATGATACAATTACAATTGTAATCCAAATCACACCCATAATTAATCTTTTTTTAATTATATTGTTTCTACTGCTTTTCAAATTTTATCCAATATGAATAACTATTAGAATAGCAAATATACTAAAAATAAAGCTAATAATGTATTTTCAAATTAGATAATTTATTAAAATAAACTATCTTAATATTTAATAATATCAGATTTTTTAAATAATTTATTAAATTCTGTAGGTATTGGAGTGTCAAATTTCATTTTTTCTCCGTTAGTTGGATGCTTGAAAGACAACAAGAATGCGTGTAATCCTAAACGATTTATTGGACTTGGTTGCGTAGCACCATATTTTTTGTCGCCTATTACACTATGCCCAAGATCTTTCATGTGCACTCTAATTTGATTTTTCCTACCAGTAGATAATCTTACTTCTAAAAGAGAATAATCTTTATTCCTATTAATTACTTTATAATGTGTTTCAGCTTCTTGTCCAATATTAGGATTATCTGTAGAATAAACTTGATAGTTCTTATTTTCAGCAAGCCATGAATGAATTGTACCAATATTTGACTTAACTTCTCCCTCAACTACCACATAATAGCATCTATCCATTACATTTGTCTTCCAATCAGACTGTAAATATTTTTTTACTTCCATATTTTTAGCAAAAAGCATAATTCCAGATGTCTCTCTATCCAATCTATGCACTACGAACAATTGATTTTTAGGGTCAGCTTGTTTTAGATAATTACTTAAAATTCGGAAAGCAGTTTTTTCATTTTCTTTTTCAGTAGAAACAGAAAGAAGACCTTTATCCTTATTAATCACTATTATTTGGCTATCTTCAAAAATTATTTTTAAATTCTTTAAAGGTATTTCTTTTGGAGCTTTTAAGCTCGAAATCGTTATTTTATCGTCAGGTAATAATGGAAAATTAAAGTTTGTTTCAATATTTTTATTAATACGTACTTGTTTATTAGACAGTAATTCTTTAACGGCATTTCTGCTTTTTTCAGGCATTTTCAGTCTAATAAAATCAAATAAAGTACTTTTTTCTTTAACAGTAAAGGTTGTATTCTTTTCCTTTTTATTAAATCGATTTACGTAGTTTTTACTTTTATGCATAGATTTATTTTTATTATTTAAGAATGCAAAAATAACTAAAACTAAACTATAAATATTAATATAAATTAAAAATCTTACTTTGAATATCAAAATAAGATTTTATTAATATTTATTAACTTGTTTTATTTTTTACTTTCTATAACCATTTCATTTTTTTATACCAATTAGCAGTGATTTCCATTCCTTCTTCTAAACTAATTCTTTGTTCATATCCAAAATCTCGATTAGCTTTAGCAATTGATGAAATCCAGAATTTTTGAATAAAATCCTTTCCTTTATCATAATTAAATACTGGTGGGTTTTTCATTAATTTTCCAACTAATTCTGTGCAATATGCAGCCGATAGTACAACAGAGTGAGGAATTTTTATACCAAAATAAAATTTAGCTTTTAGTGCTTTACTCATTGCTGGAAGCACTTCGTCCCAAGTGTATGGTCTTTTTGAAGATAAGTTATAAGCTTCACCAATTGTTTTTTCCGACTCTGCGGCATCAATTATACCTCTGCATAAATCATAAGAATGCACCAGACTTACATATTTTTTATCAAATCCTATCATAGTCCCTAACCCCATTTTTACAGCTTTAAAAATCCCAAAAATATCTTCATCTCTTGGTCCATATACTGCATGAGGTCTTACTATTGTTATAGGAATTTTGCTCATATAATTGCATACAATTGATTCAGCTGCTTTTTTGCTCCTACCATAGGCTGTGACTGGATTCAATTCCATATCCTCAGTAATAGGTTTATCGAGTGATTTAGCTGGTCCTGACACAGTAAGACTACTACAAAATATAAACCTTTTTAAAGTAGGTTGTACTTTATCTACAGCTTTTAAGAGATTTTCTGTACCGTTACAATTCGCTTCAATAAATTGATTTTCGTTAGAAGCAGCAGTCCTACCAGCTATATGAAAAATATAATCTACGCCATCTACAGCTTTTATTAATTGTTCGGTATTTGAGAGAGATGCTTCTATTAAATCAAGAGGTTTATTTTCAAGCCATCTTAAATTACTTGTTTTTCGAATAGTACATCGTACATCATAACCTTTTTCTAATAAAAAATCAACCGTTTGGCTGCCGATAAATCCAGTAGCACCTGTTACTAATGCTTTCATATTTTATATTGTATTTATTATTATTTATTTAAATGCAAAAATAAGAAATTATCTCCCAGAATTGAAATTAATTTCTTATTTTATTTTATTAAGATTTCAACTAATTAATATACTCTAATTACTCCTGATCCTGTAATATACTGCTTAACTATGGGTGGTTTACCATATAATTTCACATCTCCACTTCCGGTAATTTTAATCATTGTTTGCTTTGATGTATTGATACTGCAATCACCTGAACCTTTTATTAAAATATTTGATAAATTAGCATTAAGCAATTGAGCATCAATATCTCCACTTGAAGAAATCTCAGCTTCTAAATTTTCAGTTCTACCAGAGATTTTTACATCTCCACTGCCCATTACAGCTAAAGTCAATAAATCGCTTAGTATATTAGCTATTTTAATATCTCCACTTCCATCAACGATTACCGTCATTTTTGGTGAATTTATCCTGCCAGATGTAATAATATCGCCTGAACTTTTCACCTTCAATCCTAATAAATCCTTAGCAGTAATATATACTGTCATTGATTGCTTTGAAATGAAATTAACATCAGAGGTTGAAATAGTTAAACTTTTATTTTTAACGTAAGTATTTATTATATTTATTAAATTATCATCGCCTTCGACTATGACTTCTTCTTTATTTCCAACTTTTACTATTACTTTTGCAGGGCTATCATTTACTATATATTGCACTCCACTTACATTTCTTTTCTCTTGCTTAATTACTCCTGAACCTTGTATATTCTGCGAAAATAAAAGTGAATTTAAAGGAAAAATTGCTATAATAATTATTTGAAATAAAAATCTTTTCATTTAATTTTATATTTGTTTAAGTTCTTATTAGATTACAAATTTATTACGAACTTATAGATTTTTAGTTTCAATTTCTTATTTAAATAAGATTTCTACACGTCTATTTTTGTAGATTTCTTCATCTTTTTGAGTAACTGGTTTAGAAAATCCATAACCTTCAGTGGAGATATTTTTTTTATCAATTCCATTTTTAATCAAATAAGTCGCTACAGCATCGGCTCTTTTTTTTGATAAGACCAAATTATATTCTTTAGAGCCTACATTATCGGTATGACCTTGAATAATAATTTTGTTAGGGTATTTTTTTAAAAAATCTAATAATCTTTTTAATTCAGGAAAAGATTCATTTTTTAATTCGTATTTATCATAATCGAAAAAAATATTATTTACAGTTATTTTCTCTTTGGACTTAAGGATTTCTTCTATTTTATTTAGGACAATATCATTTAATATATTATCATTTTTTATCTTTTTCGACAAATCTATATTATTAGAAGTAGGATAATATCCATTTGCTTGAGCGAAATATCCATATTTTTTTCCATAAGGTAAGACAATTATATATTCACCGGTTTGAGGATTAGTGCGAGAAAAGCCAATTTCTTTCCCGGTAGCTAAATCTTCCCATTTAATATTTGCAATTATTTTATTTTTATTTATATCAGTTACTTTACCACGAATTGTAATCGTTCTTTGAGCTTTAGCAAATTCAGGAAGTGTGACAGTATAAATATCCCAACCTCCATACCCATCTACTCTATTTTGTGCTGAGAAATAAGCAGTGTCTCCTTGTTGATTTACTACATAACCCCAATCATCTTTTGAAGTATTAATTTCTTTCCCGAGATTAATTGGTTCAGACCATTCAGTCCATGATGAATCATTTAATCGAACTGATTTAAATACATCTAATTTCCCTAATCCAGGATGACCATCAGAACTAAAATACATGGTTTTTCCATCAGGATGAATAAATGGAGATCTTTCAGCATAAGGAGTATTTATTGTTGTCCCTAAATTAATTGGTTTTGACCAACCCGAATCGGTTTGCAAGCAAACGTATAAATCCATATTACCCATAGCATTTCCATGGAAAGGAGAATTATATTTTACATATTCACCCACTCCACCTGGTCTATTGCTTGTAAATAGAATTGCTTTCCCATCAGGAGTAATATTAGCACCTTCGTCAAAATAATTTGAATTTATAGGTTTCGGCAAATGAGTTATTGTGCTCCAATCTGCTTCATTTCTTTCAGAGATGTATATATCAAATTCTCCGAATGTGCCACTGAAATCTCCAGACATTATCAAAGTGTTTCCATCTAAACTGACATTATCTATTGTTTCATCATTTTTATTATTTATTTTTTTTCCAATATTTTTATATTTTCCCCATTGATTATTTGTATCTCTTTCGCTAAAATAAATATCTGTCTTACCATAATTAGGATGTTTACCACTTGCACTGAAATATAATATTTTACCATCGGCTGATGGTGTGGGGTCCCATTCATCTGTTGCTGAATTTATATTATTTCCTAAATTTCTAACATTTAATTTGGATGAAGGAGCTTTAAGTATTGAGATAATTTTATCGAATCTATCTTGATGCGATGGAAATAATTTATAAAAGTAATCATAGCAATATAAAGCAGAATCCCAATATTGACCATCTAAAAACTTATCTGTAATACGTTGCAATGCTACAAAACCATTTTCAGTATCTGGATGAGATTTAATATAATTTATATAAATATAAACCATATCGTCAGCTGGTGTCTGAATTAGCATTAATTCTTCTAATGCCTTTATTTCGCGATTAAAATCATTTTCATAATTAGGGAAATACTGTTTATACATAGAATATATTTCATAAGAAACAGCAGAACGCCCAGCGAAATAGTGCCTTTGAGCCATATTTACAACTACTTTAGCAGCTTCAAGAGAAGGGGCATTATCCTTAATATATTTATCCCATTTCTTGTAATTTTCCTGATTTAAAGGTTGAGATAGATCAATATCTTGAGCCAAAACAACAAATTGTGAGACAAATAATATTTCAGAAATTAAAATTATAAAAAATAATTTAAATCGATTTTCTATGTTAAATCTTATAAAATTCATCATCAATTAGACTAAAATTTATTTTTCATATAATCCGAATTTTAATTTCCAGACCATCCAAATTGCTTCGGTAATATTCTTCTTGCTCATTTTAGATTTACCACTTCTTCTATCAATAAATATAATAGAAATTTCTTTAATTCTAGCTCCGAGCTTCCACATTCTGTAATTCATTTCTACTTGAAAGCTATAACCATTTGATTTTACGGATTTTAAATTAATCTTTTTTAAATATTCTGCTCTAAAACATTTAAAACCACCTGTAACATCTTTAATTTTTATACCGGTTATAATTCTAGCATATAAATTAGAACCATAGCTAAGAATTAATCTACGAAGTGGCCAATTAACTACATTCACTCCAGAAATATACCGCGAGCCAATTACTAAATCATTATGCTCAATTTCTTCTAAAAATCTTGGAATATTGTCTGGATTATGCGAGAAATCAGCATCCATTTCCATTATATAATCAAAATTATTATCTAATGCATATTGGAAACCTTCGCAATAAGCAGTACCAAGCCCCATTTTGCCAGCACGAGTAATTAAATGAATTCTTGGATTATTAGATTTCATCTCAATTACTTTTTGAGAAGTACCATCCGGAGAATTATCATCGACAACCAAAACATTAATTTGATCATTGACATTTAATACAGCATTTATAATATTTTCTATATTTTCAATTTCATTATACGTAGGAATTACTACTATTGATTTTTTCATATTAATTCTATTATTTTTTTGAATGAGTAAACTTATTATTTTGAATCAATTATGCTTGTCCGTGTCCTTTTAGCACTACAAATATTGTACGGAATATAATCTCTAAATCAAATTTAATTGACATATTTTCTATATAATAAAAATCATCTTTTAATCTACTTTTTATCTCTTCGAGACTCTCAATATGAGGTTTATAATTGATTTGCCACCAACCAGTTATACCAGGTCTCACTAATAGTCGCCGTTCATAAATAGGTAATATCTTTATATATTTATCTACTATTGAAGGTTGCTCCGGTCTAGGTCCTACCACACTCATATCACCTATTAATACATTCCAAAATTGAGGGACTTCGTCTAAATGAGATTTTCGAATAAATCTTCCGAATTTTGTTACTCTTTTATCATCAGGCAAAGTCCAAGCTGAACCGATTTTTTCTGCATTGGTCACCATTGACCTAAATTTATAAATATCAAATATTTTACCATCTTTTCCAACTCTTTTTTGAGTATAGAAGACTTTTCCCGAAGAATCAAGTTTTACAAACAACGCTAATAATGCCCAAAATGGAAAGCCAAGCACTAAAATCAACGAGCTCAACACCACATCGAGGATTCTCTTTGTAATTTCTTCCCACGGCTTAAATAATTCCGTATCTATGCTTATAAATGGTATGCCATATAAAGAATTAGCTCTGGATTGTCCAGTAAATACATCATATAGCGATGGAGGTATTTTCACTTTTATCTTATTCTTAGCACAAAATGCAGCAATGTTAAATAGTAAATTGTGATTTTTAGATTCGTCGCAAATAATTATCTGCTTTGGTTTAAACGTATCTACTATTTCTGGAAGAAATTCAACGTGTCCAAGCACAGGGAATTCACCAAGATTTTCATCTTTATTATTTAAATATTGCAATTTATCAATATAAATATACCCATAGGGACTTAACCCCCAAGCTGGGGAAGATTTTAATTGATCTAATATTTTAATTCCATTATGTACATCTGCAATTACAATTGTCTTAAATGCTATTAACCTTTTACTTCTCAAAAAGCGATGCAAGGCACGAGATAATAATCTACCAATGATAACTAAAATTGTAATAATTACAAAATAAAGCAGAAAGAAACTTCTCGGCATAGACTTGTTATCGATAAATGTAAGAATAAAAATAATAAATGAACCAAGAAATACTGATTTAATAATTTTCCAAATTTCTTCAAATGGTCGTACAATATACATATTCTTATATAATCCGGACGCCCAAAATAACGATATAAAATAAATTAATAAAAATACCACTATTGCAAGTAAATCCAATGAAGTAACCTCAAATGGGAGTCGATTAAAAAAAGTCTCAAACCTATATTTAAAACAAAAAATTACTCCTATAGAAATAAAAAATATATCAAAAAGCAGTTGACTGATTTCAGGAGTAAATTTATTAAAATTGCGTTTTTTGTTTTTCATTGTTGTGTAAAAATTGAATATTTTGATGTTTTAATGTTTTTTATTTATTAAATGTATTATTAGTTTTATTTTTTTTGTAAAAACTAAATCCACCATTGCTATAAATCTTTTTTAATTCAATCCCTTTGAAATTTAATGTATCATAATTAATTTTAGTAATAATATAGACGTCTTTATTCAATTCTGAAGTTAACAAATATTTTTCAAAATCGCCAAATGATAAATTCTTATAAGCAGAGGAATTTTCATACTTTCTTTCATTATAAAAATATGGTGCATAACTCTTAAAACCAGCTGTAATTACAAATGCGTCTTGGTTTTTAAGTTTTGAATAAAGCTCTATTGGTTTCCCTTGCAAAGCATATTCGATTTTTGGAGCTAAAAATGGCAACAGTAATACAATAGAAAGCATTACTGATGCTAATACATAAAAATAGGAATTTTCTAAATTTAAATTTTTATTTTTCTTTGCTCTAAAGAGATATACAAGAAATATAATTGTACCAATGAATAATATTATTCCTGGTAAATAATCTACTAATGAAATATTAAAATTATTATCAGAAATAACAGCATAAGTAACTTTATCTTTAATCAAATGAATAAAATTATTTTTATTAGCTAAAATATATGGAAAACCCAACATAAGAATTGACCATATTAATCCAAAAATAAAAATTAAAATATTTTGATATTTCTTAATGGTTCCATTACCAATGGACTGCTTATAAATACTATTAGCAGCTAAGAATGTAAGGGGAAAATAACATAGCGAAGAATAGTGTAAAATTTTTGTTTGTACTATCGAGAAAAGTATTAATACAACTAAAAATAAAATAATATTCCATTGCCTAAAATAAAATCTTTCACTAGTTTCGCTCATATTCTTAAAACGAAATGAATTTAAAGCCAAAATTGAAGATGGAAAACATCCAATTAATAATACTACAAAATGGTAATAAAATGGACCACTATGCCCGGCGTCTCCAGTAGAAAGTAATCTAATATGATATTGAATAAAATCATTTAGTACAAACGAATCGCTTGAAATTGCAATATAAATATACCACAAAGCAATTGGAGCAAATGAAATAAAAGTATATATAATAAATTCTTTAATTGGAATATTTTTTAATTTATTTTTATAAAAATGATAAATAATCCAAACTAATGTTGGCAATAAATACCCTACTGGTCCCTTTGTAAGTACAGCTAATGAAACAAGGCAAGCTGCATAAATTACAATTTTAAATTCTCCAGAGATAGAATATTTATATAAATAATAAACTCCTACAAACATTAAAATATTAAAAGTAGGGTCTATTAAAGCTGTTTTAAAATAAAATGTGGTAAAAAGCTACCAGCATATAAAATTGTCCAAAATACACCAAATTTATAATTATATAATTTATTACCTATATTGAAAATTATTAATAATGAAATAATTCCAATAATAGCATTTGGGAATCTTGCTGCAAATTCATTTATCCCAAATATTTTCATTGATACTACTTGCATCCAAATAAAAAAAGGTGGTTTTTCGTGAAATGCTTTGAAATCAATTCTTACAGTAGAATAATCACCGGAAACGATCATCTCTCTAGCTGATTCAGCAAAATTAATTTCATCCCAATCAAACAAATGTACATTTCCAATAAAAGGAATAAACAAAATTGCAGAAAAGAATATAATCAATAAACGGATTTTCCATACTTTGGATGAATCCGCTTGTTGATTATTTAATTGAATTGAATCAGCTATTTGCATTATTCAAACATTCTTAAATAAATATCGTTACCATATTTTGCGAATGCTTCGAAATACCCTGTATACCATTGATTTAGGCTTACGCCAATTTCTTCCGAAGCTTTAATATCTTCATAATCCTGTATCCCACCAGTTCGAATAATATGAAATTCTGTCTTTAAATCTTTTTGTTTTATAATATCAGCAGCAACTTTACATAAATTATATGATTTATTTTTTAGTACAGAACCGCTTACCCCACCTCCAAAATTTTCAGTAAAATAATCAAAGGCTTTTTTATCTTTCGGATTTAAAATCGATTTTACATATTTATAATCAGTGGAAGTATTACCGAAATTTACACCATCAAATCCTAAATCTATTAAAATTTTAATTAATTCAGGAATTAATTCTAAATCAGTATCATTGGAAAATTTTACAATAATAGGTAAATTTTTCTCTCTAATTTTTAAGAAATTCGTTGAAATAGCTTCCAATCTATCAATTAAATATTGATCTAAGCCATTGCCTGCATCTTTTCCGCTTTGATGTTGCACATTTGGGCAACTTTCATTTACTTCAATGAAATCAGCTTGAGTCTTTTGGAAGAGTTTTAATCCATCTAATAGCCCATTTATAGCAACTTTACCTTCATCTTCAGGAGTAATACTAATGCTTGCACCAATTGGGCAACCATCTTTTTTAACAATACTTTGCACTCTTCTTGCTAAATCAACATGCCCATAATTTGGTAACCCCATCCAATTTGAAGCAGATTCTGATTTCGGATATGAAATAAATGGGTGAACTACTTTGTCTTTACGATTTCCTGAGCGATACCCTGCTGTGCTAGTGCCACACAAAAAAGCTCCAGCACCTTGCTTTTGCACAGTTACATATCCATCACCATATTTAAACATTCCTGCAGCATTAAATAACGGTGATTTAAATTTAATATCCCATAATGTTTTTGCATAACTTTCTGGAATTTCAGCTCTCCCATCTATAGGTTCAGATGCAAGCATATTCAAAAATACTTTTCTTCCTCGAGAATAAATAAAAGTCCCTGCTTTTGGAAATCTTTCGACAATAAATGGTCTGAGATTATGGTCAAATTTAGCTAATATTTCTAAAAAATTCATTTTTATTTTTGTTATTATAGTTAATTCAGTAGTTTAATCAAGAAAAGAATTTATTAATATTGAATAGTGGATATTATGGACTTAAAAATATTATCTATTTCTTCTTCAGTTGGTAATTGCTTTGCTCTAAATGTCATAGGAATTAGTGAAAATTCGTAATAAGTCCCTGAATTTGAAACAAATACAGCAGACCTACAATTTTCTGTACTATTTGGTGCAATATACATATATTGACCAAATTCCAATGGACCTAAGGCTACTTTTGTTGTATTTCCTACTTTTTTAATACTTCCAGCTGATTTATTTAATTTCTTTTCATAAAATATTCTAGCTAACCCAATTACTCCTTCTCTTCTCACAATATTCACAGAATTATCATTAGGAAGTAATTTAGTAAATACAGCACTTAAGGTGTAATCTTTATTTACAGCGACAGCAATTACATCGGCAGAAGTCTCATTTAAGATATTAACAAAAAACCAATCTTGCGGAAGAAAGGCAATCATATCGCCATCGACAGAGCGTACAATTTCATCGCTCATTGCAATTGTAGGCTTAGGGCTAAGAGTAATTACTTGTTTTTCATTAGATTCTTCATAAACATCAGTATTTTTCACAACAATACATGAAGAAATAATTATTGATGCAATAAGTAAGAATAGACTATTTATTATTTTCATTAACTTTAAATATAATTATATTATTTTCAATAATAATTTGAAATAATTTAAACTGCAAAATTAATTAATTTATATGTATAAGTCAAAATATCATAATAATATTTTTCTCTATTCAAATATTAATGCGTATCTAAATTTATATATTTCGCAAAATCTGTATTTAGTTTAAATAACTTTTCTATGCTCTTTTGATCACGTTTCCCTAATATTTGAATATTTACTTTTTTGTTTTTCTGTAATTCTTGAACCGTAGCAAGTCCGAGAGGACCAGTAATACCTACTGTAATATTCTGCTTTTTAATACTCAAATATTCTATAACTTTATTTAGAGGATATGGTTTATTTATTATCTTTCTATCAGCAATGTAAAAATATGTTTCATCTTCAGATAGAGGTATTTCTGCTATTACAACTTGTTTTAGAGGATATATTTTTACATTAGAGGGATTCTCATAATTTTTTACAATTACGAAAATTAAAATAATCGCAACTACTGAAACAACACTACGAAAAATGTATTTTTGGCTCGAATTAGAAATAAATAAGTATATAATTACAGAAGAAATTAAAAGTGAGATTACAATTTCATAATTATCAATAAATGGAATATGAATTTGTATCCAATTAGCACCTTCATTTATCTTTAATGCAAGATAAAGCAATGCATCTACTGAAGTTGCATAAAATGAACCTATTGGGAAATAAATAACTGATAATATCAAACTTATAATTGCAAAAACCATTATTAGACTAAATAAAGGTATTATTATTAAATTAGCTAAAGGGGATACAATTGAATAGACCTTAAAGTAACTCGCAACAAGTGGAGAAACAAGAATCGAAGTGGCAAGAGTAATAGCAATTGAATTAATAATTCTCTTTATAATTATTGATTTTGGATAAAAGAAAATTCTCTGTAAATTATTATTTAATATTGGATATAGCAATGTAATGCCTAATAAAGATAATGCTGACATTTGAAAAGAAGGAGTATAAATCATCAATGGATCTACAAAGATCATCAGCATAAGAGCAAGGGATAATATATTTAACATATTAGGCCTGCGTTCCATAGCATATACAAAATATACAAAGACAGCCATTATCCCAGCTCTCACAACCGAAGGACTAAAACCAGTTACTGCAATATATGCCAAAATAAGCACAAAAAAAATTGCAAATTTGATTTTTCTATTTTCAAAAGCATTTAGAAATAAAATGATAATTGAAGATATAATTCCCACGTGCAATCCGCTGACGGCAAGTACATGAGCTGTGCCAGTATTTGAAAAAGTAGTTTTAGTCTCTTCTGTAAGTTCACTTTTGTTTCCAATTATTAAGGCTTTTAAAATAGGAGTATAAGATTCATAGAATAGTTTATCAATCTGATTCGAGACTTTTTCATTTATGTCTTTTGTATAATATAATAAGTTCTTAGAGTTGTTTCGAATATTTATTTTGTTAATATTTGATTTAGCAAACCATTGAATTTCGTTATATTTTGCATAAAATATTCCATCAAAATCATTTGGTAAGACTTTTTTCTGAGGTGGAGATATTTTTAAATCAGCAATAATTTCATTTCCAATATTAAAAAATATTTTTTCATTTGCTTTTTTAGATATAGTAATCATGACATTACTATTTTTTATTTCTGATAATTCGGCGGATTTAATATTTCCACGAGCAATAATAGAGGCAAAAGTATCTTTTTCAGAAATTATTTTCTCGACTTTTCCTATAAAAACAGCTGGAACATCTTGCATTACAAAGTCAATTTGAGGAGAATTACTTAAACTAATTCTAAAAAGAAGAAGAATTGCAGAAGCTAAAGCAATAAGAATATATAAAATAGCTTTTTTAATTTTAAAAGCTAATGCTAATATTACAACTATAATGCTAATTACTACATAATAAATATTAACTTCAAAGTAGGAAAAAATAAAAATGAAAAATAAAAGTAATAATAGAAATTTGAACGCAGGATAATGCGAAAAATTGAATTTATTATCTTTTATCTGGAGATCATTTATATCATTTTTCATTTCAACTAAACAAAAAAAAATATTATTCTTGCAAATAATTAATATTGACTCATTCTTTTCTTAAGTTCTTTGCAAAACTCAGAATTAATCAATGATAATTGAGGATAATCTCCCTTAGTATCAAGCAAAATATAGTTATACTTATCAATTATATGCTTATTCTTTGATTTTGATTTATTTTTGAAAAATGATATTAATGTAGGACTATAGATATTTAGTTCAAAAGTTTCAAGCCCATTTATTGATGAACTCATTTGTTTTATAGTATCACTTAAAGATTGAGCAATAACCTTTTGCACATTGAGTTCATCGTAATCGAAATAAATTATCCCTTTAGGAATATTTGATAAATTTATTCTATCAATTGGAATATCCATAATTGAATAATTCATTGGGTAGTAAGCACTTATTGATATTTCTTTTTTAGCATTTGTTATGTTATCATAAAAGACAATTAATTTATTCACTATTGACTCCCATAATTAATTCAATTCTATTTTCATATATATTAATTATTTTATTCTTAAATAATTTGCCAACTGCCATTTTATATGTTCTTTTGCTTTCACCAAATAAACTATAAATTAAATCAGGATCAGATTTATCATTACAATATATAACACCACCTTTTGATTTAATTATATCTAATATTTTTTGAGAGACATCATCAATTTTCTCATAACCCTGCTTCTGCATTGATAAATCAATTTTTCCATCTTCTCTAATTTTTTTGATATAGCCCTTAATTTGCTCACCAATATTTAAATCTGCAAGTAACTCATTATAAAATAATATACCTGAATATTTATTATTAATAATTGCATTAAATCCTAAATCTGATTCTTTATAAATCAATAAATCTACTTCTTGATTATATTCAAGATTTTGAGGATCATTATCAATAAATTTGTCCAATTTAGCACTAGCTACAATTCTTTTGTCTCGCTCATCTATGTATATATAAACAACGGAGTAATTTCCACGCAACAATTTAATTCTTTGCTCATTTATTGGAACAAATAAATCTTTTTCTAATCCCCAATCCAGAAAAGCTCCAATTCCAGTTGTAGAAACTACTTTAAGATAAGCAAAATCTCCCACATTGGCTTTTGGTTTAATAGTTGTTGCAATAGGTCTATCTTCAGAATCATAATACAAAAAGACATTTATCTCGTCTCCAATATCTTTAGTATTTTTTACATATTTCTGAGGTAATAATATTTCTCCTGCTTCTTCTCCATCTAAATACAATCCAAAATCAACTTTTTTTACGACCTTGAGCTTATTAAATTTACCAAATTCTATCACATGAATCTTTCATAATTCTATAAATAATTTATTTATTATATATAAATAAATTTTGGTTTACTTTTACCAGTTCCTTAAACTTTAAAGCAATAAAAAGTTCTTCCGCTTTTACAATATCTTCACAATAAACATTTACTGCACTTTCAGATACCACTTTTCCGTTTTCATAGGTTTTGTTTTTATTTACAATTATATTTGTAATTCCTTTTTCTTCCAATCTCTGCC
>CALLXS010000057.1 GCA_937875295.1 uncultured bacterium
GATGGTGGTGCTGGGCATATATCTTTCAGACGAGAAAAAGGAGTTCCAAAAGGTGGACCCGACGGAGGTAATGGTGGCAAAGGTGGAGATATAATTTTAATTGCAGATCCGCAACTTGCTTCACTTCTAGATTTTAAATATAAAAGAAGTTATATTGCTTTGAACGGCTCACCGGGCGAAAAATATAGAAAAACAGGAAAAGATGCTCAAGATGTGATTATAAAAGTTCCCGTAGGTACTGTCGTTAAAGATCTAAAAGATAATGTTTTAGCAGATTTAGATGATAAAAACAAAACTATCAGATTAGCTCGTGGTGGAGATGGTGGCAGAGGAAATAGTGAATTTGCTACTCCTACTAATCAAGTACCGCGCGTAGCAGAACCAGGTTGGCCGGGTAGAGAATTTGATATTAAATTGGAACTCAAATTACTTGCCGATGTAGGACTAGTTGGATTCCCTAATGCTGGTAAATCCACTTTGATTTCTAAAATATCGGCGGCAAAACCAAAAATAGCTGATTATCCATTTACTACTTTAGTACCTAATTTGGGAATTGTGAAAGTTGCAGATCAAGGTACTTTTGTTGTTGCTGATATACCCGGTTTAATCGAGGGAGCATCACAAGGTAAGGGGTTAGGAATTCAATTTTTAAAGCATATTGAGAGAACTAAAGTATTAGTGTTTTTACTTGATTCAATTAGCACTACAATAGCTGAGGATTATAAAACTCTTAAAAATGAGTTACTGAAATTCAATAAAGAATTATTAAATAAAGATAGGCTAATTTGTATCACAAAAATCGATGCTTGGGATAGTGATTATATTAAAGAATTAAATAAAATAAAATTTAGAGAACCAAAAACTAAAGTAATTTTAATTTCTTCAGTAGCTGGTACAAATATTGAAGAGCTCAAATTAGCTATTTGGGATATTGTTTCAAAAAATAGGGAAATTGAAAATGGATAGAAATCAAATTGTTGATATGATTATCAACCTGATGGGACGATTAGGCAGACCTTTAACAATGAATGAAATTGGTTCAAATTTAAAATTTAAGCCAAATTCAAATAATTATGCTGATTTTCAAAATGCTTTAAATTACTTGTTGCAACAAGGAATTGTAAATAAATCTGGCAAAAGAAAATATACTTTATCTGATGATACTCCTACTGAGATTACTGGTTTGTTCCGGATACGAGAGGGTAGGGGATATATAGAAACTAAAAATCCAGAAATCCCTAAGATCATAATTAAGCAAAAGCATATGAATACTGCTTTTGATGGCGATACTGTTGTAGTGAAATTAATTGCAAGCGATTCTCCAAATAAATATCAAGGGCAAGTAGTCCGAGTAGTAAATAGAGTAGAAAGGAAAATTGCAGGAAAGATAGAATCAGATGGGAATTTCTTTTTCTTAGTTCCTGACGATTCTAAATATAATATTGATTTTCTTATCCCTAAAGAAAAATTAAATGGTGCTAAACCAGGTGACAAAGTCATTACAAATTTCGTCAAATGGGACAATAGCAAAATTAGCCCTACAGCAGAGGTAATAGATAAAGTAGGCGAAGGTGGTAATCCTGCTGTAGAATTTGATTCTGTAGTTAGAGAGTTCAACTTAGCTGGTCCTTTCCCTAAAAATATTATTGACCAAGCAAATAGCGTCGCAGTGAAACCTTCAAATGACGAAATCCAAAGAAGATTAGACTTAAGAAAAGAATTAATAATTACAATTGATCCTGCTGATGCTAAAGATTTCGACGATGCAATTTCTCTTAAAACTACTGAAAATGGTAACTTAGAATTAGGAGTGCATATTGCAGATGTATCTCATTATGTGAAGCAAGGGACTGCACTAGATTTAGAAGCTCTTAGAAGAGGTAATTCTACATATCTTGTAGATAGAGTAATTCCGATGCTCCCTGAAGAATTATCAAACGATATTTGTTCTTTGAATCCAAATAAAATCAGACTTTCATATTCTGTCATTATGATTTTAGATAATAACTATAATGTAGTTGATTATCAAATTTCGGAGAGCGTAATTAAGAGTGTGAGACGCTATAATTACGAAGAAGTACAGACAATGATTGATACTAAAACTGGCGACAATATTGAGCTAATTTTGCAATTACATAATCTCACACAAAATCTTCGCGAGAAACGTTTTAAAAATGGTGGTATAGATTTCCAAACATCGGAAGTGAATTTTGAATTAGGCAAAGATAAAATGCCTATTAAAGCTTATTTGAAAAAATCTATTCCTTCTACACAATTAATTGAAGAATGTATGCTTTTAGCCAACAAAACTGTTGCTGAGCATATTAAGAAAATTTCAAAGAAATATAAATTAAAAGAGCTTCTCCCATTTTTGTATAGAGTGCATGCTGAACCTGCTAAAGAAAAGCTCGATTCTGCTTTAGAATTTATTAAAATGCTTACACCAAATAGTAATTTTAATATAAAATCTTCAAAAGATATTAATATTTTGTTAGAAGAATTTAATGAAAAACCTGAGCAAACAATTGTAAATCAAATTCTTGTACGCTCAATGCAAAAAGCTGAATATTCTGATAAAAATATTGGACACTATGGACTTGGCTTTTCTGATTATTCTCATTTTACATCTCCAATCAGAAGATACCCTGATTTATTAATTCACAGATTTCTAAAAGAGTATAATAGTAATAAACCAGAAAATGGTAGAATAAACTACTTTGCTCATTATATGAAAGGAATCGGTGAGCATACTACTAATACCGAAAGAGTATCTATGGAAGCAGAAAGAGCATCGTCAAAATTAGCTCAAACAATGCTTGCTCAGAAAAATATTGGCGAAGCATTTAATGGAACTATCACCGGCGTTACTAATTTTGGAATTTTCGTTACTTTAGATGATATTTATGCCGAAGGTCTTGTTCACTTGAAAGATATTTATGATGATTTTTATATTTATGATGAAAAAAATATGAGAGTAGTAGGCAAGAAAAATAAAAAAATATTTGGTTTCGGGAAAAGACTAAGAGTAAAAATAATCAGTGCAAATATCGATAAAAGGCAAATTGATTTAGATTACATCACTGATAGAGTTGATGAAATTGAAGTTAAAAAATAAGTTAAAATAAGAATTATGTTTACCGGGATAATAGAAGAAGTCGGTCAGATTAAGTCGCTTACGCCTTTTGGCGATGGAATGAGGATTGAATTTTCGGGAAATAAGGTTTTTTCTGATTTAAAAATAGATGATTCTATCTCAATAAATGGAGTATGTCAGACTATTACTTCTATTAAAAATTATATTGCAACTGTAGAGGCTGTAGAGGAAACAATTGAGCGAACTACTTTTAAAAATTTAAAAATTTTGCAAAAAGTAAATTTAGAAAGAGCAATGTTACCCTCCACTCGAATGGGAGGGCATATTGTTCAAGGGCATATTGATACTACTGGCAAAGTGATTGATATAAAGCATTTGACAGCTTCGACTTTGTTTAATATTGAATTCCCTACTAAATATCATAATTATCTTGTTGATAAAGGTTCTATTTGCATCGATGGAGTTAGTTTGACTGTGTCAGAAGTAAAAGAAAATAGTTTCTTATTGTCGATTATTCCTCATACAATTAAAAATACTATTATTTCAGAATACAAAATTGGTCAAATTGTTAATTTAGAATTTGATATTTTGGGTAAATATATTGAAAAGAATTTAAATTATTTTATTGATAATAAACAATTTAACAGTTCAAACTCTATTCTGAATAAATATATCGACCAACCTGAATTTTAATCATTATATTTTATTTAAAATAGTAATTAGTTAGATAATGTTATTTGTAAAAATTCAAAATTATTATGTATCTTATTAAAAATTAATTTTCTTTTTAAGGGCATTTATTCCAAAAAATTTTTGTATTTTTGCGTTCTTAAAGATGTATTTTTATCAAATTTACTTTTAATAATTAGTACTTTTATGGAAGAAAAATTTAAACAAATAGTATATAAACATCCTAAATTAACTTATTTCGGCTGGGGTGTCCCTGATGAACTAAAACTCTACCGCGAAGGCAAAAAGGACGAAATAGAAGAAAGAAGATTAGAATTACGTGAGCAACTTTTCGGTGCTTATGATGAATTTGAGCGTGCTTATAATTTCTGTATTCAATTAGAAAAATTGACAAAAATAAATCCAAAGCACACATCTTTTTCTTACAAACAGCATGCTGAAGAATATTCTGGAGCAAAGGTATCAAATGGAGCATTTATAGCAGCTGCGATTTCAGCTGGATTTAAGAAAAGAGTAGATGAATTTAATCCTAATGTTTGGTTTAATATAAATGAAAGATCACTCGTAAGATTATTGAATAGCAAGTCTCCTGTACAAAGACCAGCTACTACAAAATAATATTTTAAATTATAATTCAATGATAAAAGCAATTAATATTAGTTAAATAACATATTAATTGCTTTCTATTTTAATATATATCAAAAGGTGATATTATGTCGAAAGATAAGAAAAAAAAGAAAGATTTTACTGACCATGAAGATAAATATGATAGTGATGGTAAAATCAAAACAAAATATTACGAAGCTGAAATTCAAAAGCTTTGGAGTGAATTAGTAAAACTCCAATATTGGGTGAAAGACCAAGGACTAAAAGTATTAATAATTTTCGAAGGGCGCGATGCTGCTGGCAAAGGTGGGATGATCAAAAGATTGACTGAACCACTGAATCCACGTGGATCACGAATAGTTGCATTAGATAAACCAACAGAAAAAGAAAGAACTCAATGGTATTTTCAGAGGTATGTACAGCATTTACCATCAGCTGGAGAAATAGTAATTTTCGATAGAAGTTGGTATAATAGAGCAGTTGTAGAGTATGTGATGGGATTTTGCACTGAAGAAGAAAGGACAGAATTTTTTAGAAGTTGTCCTGATTTTGAGAAAATGCTAGTCAGATCCGGGATAATTTTAATAAAATATTGGTTTTCTGTAAGTGAAGATGAACAAGAAAGTAGATTTAGAGATAGAGCGGAAGATCCCGATAAAAGATGGAAATTATCTGAAATAGACCTAAAAGGCTGGAATAAATGGGAAGATTTCTCTAGAGCAATTGATGAAATGAAAAAGTATACTGACTTTCCTCAAGCACGTTGGTGGGATGTACCAGCAGATGATAAAAAAGCTGCAAGACTTAATTGTATTAGTCACTTGCTTAGCCAAATAAATTATACAGATATCATTCCTAAACCAATGATATTGCCGGAGAGAATAATTGATGAAACTTATGTTAGACCTCCGCAGAGTGAATCTAATACAATTCCTATAATTTATTGATTAAATTAATAAATGAAAAAAATAAGTTTTAATTAATTATTGCCGATTATTAGTAATATACATTAAAAGTAGATTGTTGTGGATTGTAAAAAATCAGAAAATATAAATAATAATTGCAACTGTTCATACCAAGGTTGTCCGCGAAAAGGAATTTGTTGTGAGTGCATTAAATATCATCTAAGAAGTAGGCAATTACCTGCTTGTTGCTTTGATAGCGAATCTGAAAGGACATATAATAGATCATTTGAATATTTTGCAGAATTAGTTAATAATAATAAATTATAAAATTAAGATATGGAAACACATCCAGTTATATATATTATCGATGATGATGAATCGATTTTAAATAGTCTAAAGGCAATTATTACTAAAATATTCCCAAAATCGAGAATTTATACCGCTAATAATGGGTTAGAAGGTTGGGAAATGTTTAAAACACAAAGTGCGAGGTTTATTGTACTTTCTGATTTATTTATGCCTGAACTAAATGGATTACAATTACTAAAAATGATTCGTTCATCTGAGCTGCTTAAAAATAATTATTTTATTTTAATGACTGGAGATACTGAAAAAGATATTAATTTAAAAGCATTGCAGCAAGGAGCAGATGATTTCTTATCTAAACCAATTGCAATTGACCAATTATTAGCTAAATTAAGGTTAATTTCAAGAGTCTTTACTTTACAAGAGCAAATTATAATTAAAGATAAAGAGTTTGAGAAGAAAAATAAAGAATTATCTAATCAAACAAGTAAATTAATAGAATTATTTGTTAATTTAATTGAAAATAAATTTCAAGGTTATAAAAGGTTAACAGCTCAAATTACTGATGCTGCTCTTTGGATAGCTTCAAAAATGAATATTGAAGATGAACAAGAATTAGATAATATTGCAAAAGCTGCAGAACTTATTTATATTGGCAGAATAGCTTTATCTGAAAAATCATTTAGAGAGAAAATGTATGTCGATGGAGTAATTAAAAATGAAGATTTGACAAATATTCCTTTAAATGCTGAAACGGTCTTAAATCCATTAACAGGATATTCAAAAGTAGCAGAAATAATTAGCAATATATATGAAAATTATGACGGCTCTGGAATACCTAAAAAGAAAAAAGCTAATGAAATACCTGAAGAATCAAGAATACTTAGAGTTGTGCAAGATTTTTTTGAAATTCAAGCTGGAGATAATAATAAAACAAATGCTGCTATTGAACAAATCGAGACCTACATAAATAAAATGTATGAATTGAAAATTGTAGTTTTAATGGATCAATATACGGCTTTTAAAGATATTGGTAGAGTACAAGGGAGAGAACGCTCTGTGGAAATCCACGAATTAATAGAAGGATTATATATTTCTAGAAGTGTTTACTCTGAATCTGGAATTAAGCTGTTAGGAGCTGGTGTTACCCTAAACGCAGACAACATTACTAAATTAAAAGAAATATTACAAAATGAAAAGATTATAGGTAATATTTGGATAAGAAGATAATAATTTTTTGATTTATTATAAAAAATAGAAAAGGCATCAAAAGAAAAATTGATGCCTTTTCGTTTATTATAAAATCATTAATTTATGCAAAAAGCATATAAATCCAGAAGCAAATTGCAGAAATTAAACCTGCAAATGGTATAGTTACAAACCATGCCATTACGATCCTGCCCATTACCTTCCATTTAATATTTCTTGCATTTGTAGTAGAACCAACTCCCACGATTGAACCAGCAATAGTATGTGTAGTTGATACCGGAATACCTAGGAATGTAGCTAAGAAAATTGTAGCAGCACCAGCAGTTTCTGCAACGAATCCGTGTACTGGTTTTAGCTTTGTAAGTTTCATACCCATAGTTTTTACTATCTTCCAACCTCCTAGTGCAGTTCCTAATGCCATAGCTAAATGGCAACCAATAATAATCCAAGCAGTATGCCAATCAGCAAATGATAACTGAATATCTGGTGAATAAATATTTGCAGCTACTAAAAGTGCTACAATCATACCCATAGTTTTTTGAGCATCATTACCGCCGTGTCCTATAGAATATAAAGCAGCTGAAAATAATTGTCCTTTCCTAAAAATTTTATCTACTTTAAGAGGTGAAAATTTTCTAAAAATCCAATAAACAGCAATCATAAAAACAAATGCCATTGCCATACCTAGAATTGGAGCAAGTGGGATAAAAGCTAAAGTTTCCCATAATTTGTGCCATCTAATAATTTCAATTCCTTTATAAGCGAGACCAGCACCAGCTAAACCCCCAATTAAAGCGTGTGAGCTACTTGTAGGGATACCGAACCACCAAGTAATTAAATCCCAAATTATTGCTCCCAATAGTCCGGAAATAACTACCCAGAGAAAAGCCCCGTCGGCAGGATTGATAATAATTATTTTAGAAATTGTGTCAGCAACTTTTGGAGCAAAAATGAACATTGCTATAAAATTAAAGAAAGCTGCCCAAATTACAGCATATCTAGGGGAAAGTACTTTTGTAGATACTATTGTTGCAATAGAATTTGCTGCATCGTGGAACCCATTTATTACGTCGAATATTAATGCAATAATTATTGCAATTACGACAATTGTAAGACTTGTAGTCATTTTGTATTATTAGCCTAATTTCTTAATAAATAAATTAAATAATTGAAAATTATAATATATTATGCAGATTCAATTAATATTTCTTCGATAATATTAGCTGTGTCTTCGCATTTGTTAATCGCTTTTTCAAATCTTTCATATACTTCTTTGCATTTAATAATTAAAATGGCATCATTAGTTTCAAAGAGACTTGAAATTGCTTTCTTAAATATTTTGTCGCCTTCTGATTCGAACTTTCTAACAGTTGCGCATTGCTTTTTAATAAGTTCAGCATTTTTAAAATTCTTTAGAGAATGAATTGCTATTTTTAATTCTTCAGTAGCTTTTACTAATATCTCTGCTATATTCTGAACATCATCTCTCATGTCAATTTTGTATAGTATCATTCTTGATGATGCTTGATATACATTATCTGCTATACTATCAAGAGTGTGGATGAGCTTTAGGATATCAGGACGTTCAAGTGGAGTAATAAAAGTTTTGTGAAGTGCTTCTATACATTGGCTTTCAATTGCGTCCATTGCACTTTCGTAACTTTTAATTTGATTAACAGCTTCTTCTAATGGAATTTCTTTTTTTGACGCTTTTAATAACACATTAGTAAGTTCATTTGCTTTACCAATCATATCATCAAAAAAGTCAAAAAATGCGAACTCTTGAGGTAGAATGCTTCTAAACATATTTTTCCTTCTTTATATATTTAAATATTTATTTTTTCAATAATAGTATTTTTAAAAATAATAATTTTACGGAATGCAATATAATATTTAGGAATTAATTTTTTATTAGAAAAATTCAATTTAACGATAATTTAATTTTTCTTAACGCAAAATTAACAATTTGTGAAAATTTAGTTGAGTTAATTTTATAATGTTATTTTATGAAAGAAATTTATAGTAATTTTTTTACATATATTTAAATAAAGATTTTTTAAGTAGTTTTTTTTGTGGAGAAATATTAAAAAATATAAATAATAAAAAGTAAAATGAACCGTTTCTTATTTTAAATATGAAATCATTCAAAAGAAATATTCCGAAAAACAAAGCGAGAAAAATTTCTCAATTCCAACATTATCAGACTGATGCCCCAGTGTGATTATCAATTATTTTATTTTTTTTTGAAATAAAATCCAAAAATGTAAATAATTCTTTAAGTATTGTTTCGTTCATTAGTATATTATAAAAAATTAACATTATATATTTTATCACATTTTAAATTGGAGAATTCTAAATGAAGAAAGACTTCTTATCAGTACTTGATTTAACTAAAGAAGAAATTATTGAGACTTTCAAAATCGCTATCGATATGAAAGCAGATAGAAAAAAATATGCTAAAGCTCTTGAAGGAGAAGCATTAGCATTAATTTTTGAAAAACCATCATTAAGAACAAGAACTAGCTTTGATATTGGTATTCAGCAACTTGGTGGCTATTCTTTATATTTATCACCTAATGAAATTAGCTTAGGTAAGAGAGAATCTGTGCATGATGTTGCAAAGAACTTAGAAAGAATGGTACAAGGTATTATGATTAGAACTTTCGGTCATAATATTGTAGAAGATATGGCTAAATATGCAAGAATTCCTATAATCAATGGTTTAACTGATTATTCTCATCCATGCCAAGCAATGGCTGATTTCTTAACTATTTATGAAAAACGTAATGGCGATCTAAAAGGAATGAAATTAGTATATGTTGGTGATGGAAATAATGTCGCACACTCATTAATGGATGCTGGAGCAAAATTAGGTGTAAATGTTACAGTAAATTGCCCTAGAGGTTTCGAGCCAAATTTAATAGCATATAATGATGCAGTAGAAGCTGCAAAAGCTACAGGTGCTAAAATTGAAGTTGTTCATTGCCCTAAAGAAGCTGTAAAAAATGCTGATGTTGTATATACTGACGTATGGGCATCAATGGGTCAAGAAGAAGAAGCAGCTGCTCGCAAGAAAATCTTTATGCAATATCAAGTAAATGATGATTTAATGGCTATAGCTAATAAAGATGCATACTTTATGCACTGCTTGCCAGCTCATAGAGGCGACGAAGTTACTGATAGTGTAATTGATTCTCCTCAATCTATTGTATTTGATGAAGCTGAAAATAGACTTCACGTACAAAAAGCAATTATGTATCAATTAATGAAAAAATAATTAAGGAATTATTGTGGCTAAAACAGCTTTAATTGCAGTCGGAGGGAACTCTTTGATTAGAGCCGGCGAAAGAGGCACTATTAAAGAACAATTACATAACGCTCATTCCACTGCAAAAGCAATTGCTAAAATGATAAAACTCGGATGGACCGTTGTCATTACCCATGGTAACGGTCCCCAATCCGGGGCTGCACTACTTCGTAGCGAAAGAGCAGCAAACGAGGTCTATACCCATACTTTGGATATGTGCGTAGCTACTACTCAGAGCGAAATTGGATATATTTTGCAACGTGCTATGTATTACGAATTAAATCAATTGAATATCCAAAAAGAAGTGATTACTCTTCCTACAATGGTAGAAGTCGATGCAAACGACCCTGCATTTAAAAAACCGAATAAACCAATTGGACCATTTTATTCTAAAGAAGTAGCCGATGAAAAAAAGGAAACTTTAGGTTGGGATATAGTAGAAGATTCTTCAAGAGGATATAGACGCGTAGTAGCTTCACCAGAACCAATTCGTGTGCTTGAATTAAATATATTAAAGCAAATCATTGATCTAGGGATAATAACTATAGCATTAGGCGGTGGCGGAATCCCAATTTCAATTGAAAATGGAGAAATAATTGGTAGAGAAGCTGTTATTGATAAAGACCGCTCATCTGCACTATTAGCTGCTCAACTAGATGTTGATTTGTTTCTTATTTCTACCGATGCAGACCAAGTATATGTAAATTACAAAAAACCTGATGAAAAAGGTATACGAAATGCTACTATTGATGAATTGCAAAAATATTATGATGAAGGGCAATTCCCAGCGGGCAGTATGGGACCTAAAATAGAATCTTGCATTAAATTTATCAAAAATGGTGGAAAAAAGGCTATAATTACTTCTTACGAATATTTAATTGATGCACTCGAAGGTAAAGCAGGTACTCATATTACAGCTTAAAATTAATATCGATTAATGAGATATATAAAATAATAATAAAAAGATATGAAAATAAATCACATAGTTGAAACCCAGCAATTTACCCAACCTTTATTAATGGAACTCTTCGATAGAGCGAATTTAATGAAGAAAATTGTGGCAAGAGGTGGTACAAAAGATTATGAAAATAAAATAATGACTTCATTGTTTTATCAGCAATCTACAAGAACTCGATTTTCTTTTGAAAGTGCAATGTACCGCTTAGGTGGAAAAGTTATTACCACAGAACAAGCAGCATTTTTCTCTTCAGAAATTACTGGTGAACACTTAGAAGATACAATTCAAATTATTGCGAATTATTGCGATGTGATTGTATTAAGACACTTAGAGGCTGGTGGTGCTAAAAGAGCTGCTTCCGTATCTCCTGTACCAATAATAAATGCTGGCGATGGAGCTGGTGGGCAACATCCAACTCAAGGGCTATTAGACCTATATACAATATTTAGCGAATTGCACACATTAAATGGACTTAATGTTGCGTTTGTTGGTTCGCTTGATAATGGTAGAACAGCCCGCTCTTTGGCATATTTGCTTAGTAAATTTAGTAGAATTAAACTATATTTTGTTGCTCCAAAAGAAATGCAAATAAAGCCTGATATTTTAGAGCACTTAGATGAAAATAATATAATTTATACACTTTCTGATTCTCTAGAAGGAATTATTGACCAAATCGATGTTCTATATCAAACTAGATTCGAAGTAGAAAGATTCCCAAATGTGAATTTCGATTATTCAAAATTAAAAACTGACACAAGTGTTTTGCAAAAGATGAAATATGATTCAATCATTATGCATCCTATGCCTCGAGATATTGAAATTAGCCATTCTGTAGATTCAGATAAAAGAGCAGCATATTTCCGACAAGCTAAAAATGGACTTTATGTTAGAATGGCGCTTCTATCAATGCTATTTGATGGAAACTAAAAAGAAATAATTAAAATTTAATAATATAAAAATAAGGAAAAAATAATGAAAACACAAGATTATATCAAAATGGAAGATGAATTTGGAGCTCATAATTATCATCCACTTGACGTAGTTGTAAGAGACGCAAAAGGCGTATGGGTATATGACGTAGAAGGAAAGAAATATTTGGATTGCTTAGCTGCTTATTCTGCAGTTAACCAAGGACATTGCAACCCAAAAATTATGGAAGTTTTCGTAGAACAAGCTAAACACGTTACATTAACAAGTCGCGCATTTAGAAACGAAAAATTACCATTATTATACAAAAAATTGCATGATATGACAGGGTATGAAATGTTTATGCCTATGAATTCAGGTGCTGAAGCCGTTGAATCAGCAATTAAATTAGCTCGCAGATGGGGCTATACTGTGAAAAAAGTCGAAGCCGATAAAGCTGAAATCATTGTAGCTACTGGTAATTTTCATGGTAGAACTTCTACTATTGTTGGTTTTAGCGATGATCCATCATCATACAAAGATTTTGGTCCATATTGCAAAGAAGCATTCCCAATGCACGAATATGGAAATTTAGAAGACCTTAAATCAAAGATAACTAAAAATACTGTAGGTATTTTAGTTGAACCTATTCAAGGTGAAGGCGGAGTAGTAATTCCTCCAGATGGATATTTAAAAGGAATCGAAACATTATGTAAAGAAAATAATATTTTATTTATGTGCGATGAGATTCAAGCTGGCTTGGGGAGAAGTGGAAAATTATTCGCTCACTATTATGAAAACGTAAAACCAGACATGGTTATAATTGGTAAAGCACTTTCTGGTGGATTTTATCCAGTTTCTGGTGTCCTTACTTCAAAAGAAGTTATGCTTACAATTAAACCAGGTGAGCACGGTTCTACTTTTGGTGGAAATCCATTAGCTGCAGCAGTAGCTGTAAAAGCTTTAGAAGTGATTGAAGAAGATAAACTTGTCGAAAAATCTTATGAAATGGGAAAATATTTCGTAGAAAAATTGAATGCAATTAAAAGCCCACACATTAAATTAGCTCGTGCAAGAGGCTTATGGATTGGATTTGTTCTTGATACTAAAGCTCGTCCTTATTGCGAAAAATTAATGGAAGAAGGTATCCTCTGCAAAGAAACTCATGAAAATATTATTAGATTCGCTCCACCATTAGTAATCACTAAAGAAGAAATTGATTGGGCAATTGAAAAAATAACTAAAGTAGTAAAAGAATTAGATTAATTACAATAGAATTTAATAAAGTTAATTCATTAATAGCCTGCAATTAAAATAGCAGGCTATTATTTATTTATTCAAAATATTTTATATTTATATGCGTTATTTGCTTATAAATTAAGAAATTATTAAGATTGTATTAGTATTAAATTAAGTCGATAATACATTTATGATGAAAGAAAATTATACTAAATTAGTATGGGAAAGTATTTTCCTAAATTGGGAAAGAACTGCATTTACAAATTACAAATCAAATAGCTATACTTATGGAGAAGTTGCTAAATATTTTTACTATTTTGATAAATTTTTCGATGACTGCAGCATCAAAAAAAATAAGCAAATAGCATTGATAGGTAAAAATTCTGCAGAGTGGTGCATTGCATATCAATCTATGGTATTGAGAGGGAATGTAATTGTACCAATATTACCAAATTTTACTCCTACTGATATCCAGCATTTAATAAATCATAGCGATTCAGTAGCATTATTTGTTAATAATAGTATATGGGAGACAATTAATATTGAAAAAATGCCCAACTTAAAAGTAGTTATTTCTTTAGATGATTTTTCAATTTTATATTCAAAAGATAGAAAAATAAATCGATATGAAGAAAACTTTAAAGCCGGAATTCAAAAAGATTTTAATAAATCGCAAATAAAAGTAGCTTATGTAAATAATGATGAATTATTTGAAATAAGTTATACATCAGGAACATTAGGTTTTTCAAAAGGAGTAATGCTCACGCATAACAATATTACTGGGAATATGGTGTATGCTCGCACTTATATGCCACTAATTAGTGGAGATGCAATATTAAGTTTTCTTCCTCTTGCTCATGCTTATGGGTGTGCTATAGAATTTTTATATCCATTCACTTGTGGGTGTCATGTAACATTTTTGGGCAAAATGCCTACTCCAGAGCTATTATTAAAAGCATTTAAAGAGATCCGCCCAAGATTGATTTTGTCAGTACCATTGATTATAGAGAAAATTTATAAAAAGCAGATAAAACCACTTTTGTCTAAGAATTCAATCAAGAATTTAATGAAGTTACCTTTTGTTGATAGACTTATTTACAATAAAATTCATGATAAATTAGTGGAAAGTTTTGGAGGAAATTTTCTTGAAATAGTGATTGGAGGAGCTGCTTTAAGCGAAGGTGTTCAAATAGCTTTTAGAAATGCTCGATTCCCTTTTACTGTCGGATATGGAATGACTGAATGCGGTCCATTAATAAGTTATTCTCCTTGGCAAGATGCTCGCTTAAATTCTGCTGGAAGATGCGTAGATCAACTTCAAATACGTATAGATTCAGAAGACCCGCAGAATATCCCCGGTGAAATTCTTGTAAAGGGTGAAAACGTTATGAAAGGATATTATAAAAATCCAGAAGCTACTGCTGAGGTGTTAGATAAAAAAGGATGGCTTCATACTGGAGATATGGGGGTAATCGATAGTGATGGTTTTGTTTATATCAAGGGACGTTGCAAAAGTATGTTTTTATCCTCGAATGGACAAAATATTTACCCAGAAGAAATTGAAGCTAAATTAAATACATATCAGTTTGTGCAAGAAACTATTGTGATAGAACGAAAAAATGGAATAGTTGCATTAACATACCCAGATATGAATCTAGTGGATCAAAAGAAATTATCTGAGAAAGATGTTCAAAATATTTTTGATAAATATCTAATTCAATTAAATAAGGAATTACCGAGCTATATGAGAGTAGATAAAATTGAATTAGTTTCGCAAGAGTTTGAAAAAACTCCTAAAAGAAGTATAAAAAGATTTTTGTATCATTGATATAATTTTATTTATGAATGATTTTTCTCTTGAAGATTATACTACATTTCTACCAGCAAATGTAAAAGAAAAATTAGAACAATTAAGGAACATTATAAAAAATGTTTTGCCTGAAGCTAATGAAGTTATATCTTATGGTATGCCCGCATTCAAACAAGGAAAAGTACTTGTTTATTATGCTGGATACAAAAATCATATTGGGTTTTACCCTACTTCCAAACCAATAATTCATTTTGAAAAAGAACTATTAAAATATAAAACATCAAAAGGAGCAATCCATTTTCCATTAGATAAACCACTACCGGTAAAGCTAATAGAAAAAATTGTAAAATATAGGTTGCAAGAAGTCAAAAATGAAATGCTAAAAGTGAAAAAAGCTACAATAAAAAAAACTTCAAAAAGCTTTGATTCTAAAAAAATGTTAGATTTAATTAAAGTGGCTGATGGTATTTTGCATACTGTACCTGATGATATGAAAGAATTGATAGCGACTAATTCAAATATTTTAGAGAAATGGAATAATCTCACTCCTATTCAAAGAAATGAGTGGATATGCTGGGTAACGATTGTAAAAAAACATGAAACTAGAGAAGAGCATATTAATAGAATGCTCAAAGAAATAGAAGAAGGAATAAAGAAGCCATGTTGCTGGCCTGGATGTCCTCATAGAAATCCAAACTCAAGAAAATGGATAAAAGAATAAAAACAATGGAAAATAATGAAAAGAAAATATTTGGTTTGCATAGAAATGTCTTTTTTTCGGGACTAACTAGCTTTTTTACAGACACTTCTACAAAAATGATTTATAGTGTGATGCCACTTTTTTTACTTTCAATAGGAGCATCAAAAACATCGATTTCGCTCATCGAAGGCATCGCAGAAAGCACTGCATCTTTATTTAAAGCATTCTCTGGAATGTGGAGCGATAAAATTGGTAAGAATAAACCATTTATGCTCTTTGGTTATGGAATTACTGCATTAGTTACGCCATTATATAGCTTCGTAAAACTTCCTGTGCAGGTATTATTCCTAAGATTTTTTGAAAAGATTGGAAAAGGCTTAAGGGCAGCGCCTAGAGATAGTTTGATTAGTGCATCTGTTCCTAAAAATGAAACAGGAAAGAATTTTGGGTTTCATAAAGCGATGGATAATAGTGGTGCAATTCTTGGTCCATTAATAGCATTTTTGTTATTATCTTGGTTTCCTTTAAATTATAAAAATGTATTTGTAATAGCTACAATTCCTGCGATTTTGGGTGTACTATCAATAGCTATATTTATTAAAGATGCAAAATCTGATAAAAACGAATCTAACAACAAATTCCATATTAAGCAATTACCAAAGAAATTTTATTTTTTCCTTTTGATAATGTTTATATTTACTTTAGGTAATTCAGCAGATGCATTGCTATTAGTAAAAACTGCGGAAACAGGAATAGATAAATCATATATTCCTTTTGTTTATATGATATTTAATTGTGTATCAGTTTTTTTAGCTATCCCAATAGGGAAAATTTCAGATAAAATTGGAAGAGAAAAGCTAATTATTTTAGGTTTTTTTATTTATGCAGTAGTTTATTTCTTCTTTGGAAAATTTAATAATTTAAATGTTTTTATTGTGCTTTTTGTTCTATATGGTTTATATAGTGCATTAGTAGATACTAGCCAGAAGGCAATGGTTTCGGATATTGTGAGCAAAGAATTAAAAGGTACAGGATTTGGATTATATCATGCTGTATTAGGGATTACATTGCTTCCGGCTAGTTTAATCGCTGGGTTGTTATATGATAATGTAAACTCAAATGCTCCTTTTTATTTCGGCTCTGTGATGGCAATGATTGCAACTGGTTTGATGATAATCTTTGCAATAAAAGGTAAAAAATCTAATATTTTACAAAATAAAGTTTAAATTAATAAATAAAATAAAAGAGGATAATTCTAGTGGCAGAAATAAAGATTTTCACTACAAATTATTATAATTCATTTATCGAAGTAGCAGATGATACTAAAGCAATAGCAAGCAAAATTCCAATATCAAAAAATGTGTCTAAAACCATTGCAGAAATGCAATATGAAATCCTTATAAATCATCCTTATAAATATACTTCTGATGAGATTTTATTTCAAATATTTGCTAGTAGAAATAAAATCGCTATTTCTGAATATGATGATGCAAGAAATCAATTTTTCTCAAAAGGACAACCTTGCCTAAGGACATCTCCATTAGCTAAAACTTATGGTTTTGGTATTCACTTTGATATTGATGGGAAAGTAGCAATTTACGGTATGGAAACTGAAGAATATCAGCAATTTCTTAATGATCCTAAAATAAAAAAGATAAAATCATTAAACTCAAGAAAAAAATAAACAAATTTAAATTAAAAATATTTAGTAAATCATTACTTCATATTATAATTATCTACAAATTATTTTTTTTAAACTAAACTAAAAATTGGTTCGTTTATATAATAATAAAATTAAAAATATTTGAAAATTAAATATAAGAATTTCCCTATCCCTTTTGCTGGAGTGTTGCAGGGTGCAATGTATTGTACAATGGAGTCCTCATTACTCTCTGATTAGGAATGTTAATGCATACAGCGGATTAATATCTTTTATTTCAAATGTTTTAATTTTATATACGTCTTAAAAATATTCCATAAAAAATAAATAACATTTTTTTAATAAAACTTACGGAGATATACTCAAAATGTCTAAACAAAAAATTATTATTCTAGGTGCAGCCGGACGCGATTTTCATAATTTCAATACTTGCTATAGAGGCAATGATAATGTAGAAGTTGTAGCATTTACTGCTACTCAAATTCCGGATATTGATGGAAGAAAATATCCAGCTTCTCTTTGTGGTCCTGGTTATCCAAAAGGTATTCCTATAGTAGCTGAAGAAGAATTAGAAAACTTAATTAAGAAACATAAAGTAGATGAATGTGTTCTTTCTTATAGCGATTTACCTTATGATACTGTAATGCATCTAGGTTCTAGAGTTATGGCAGCTGGTGCAAAATTCTCTATGTTGGGTACTACTCCTACTCAAATTAAATCAACAAAACCTGTAATTTCTGTATGTGCAGTACGTACTGGTTGCGGTAAATCTCAAACTACACGCGAAGTTGTAAAAGCTTTATTAGATGCTGGCAAAAAAGTAGTTTCTGTACGTCATCCAATGCCTTATGGTGATTTAGAAGCTCAAAAAGTACAAAGATTTGCTGTATTAGAAGATTTAAAGAAACACAAATGTACTATCGAAGAAATGGAAGAATACGAACCACATATAGCTATGGGTTCTGTAATATATGCTGGTGTAGATTATGAAGCAATATTACGCGAAGCTGAAAAAGAAGCTGATGTAATTATTTGGGACGGTGGAAATAATGACATGTCATTCTATAAATCAGATTTAGAAATAGTGGTAGTAGATCCTTTACGTCCAGGTCACGAAATTTCTTATTATCCAGGCGAAGTGAATCTAAGAACTGCTGATGTAGTTGTAGTAAATAAAGTAGATTCAGCTTATCCAGAAGATGTAGAAGAAGTATTAGAAAATACTCGTAAATACAATCCAAAAGCTCAAATTATTTTAGCTGCTTCTGCATTACTTGTTGATAAACCAGAATTAATTCTTGGTAAAAAAGTTCTTGTGGTAGAAGATGGTCCAACATTAACTCACGGCGAAATGCAAATCGGTGCTGGTACTGTTGCTGCACAAAGATTTGGCGCTGCTGAATTAGTTGATCCTCGCAGTAATACTGTTGGCTCAATCACAGCTACTTACGAAAAATATCCTTATATTGGTACATTATTACCAGCTATGGGTTATGGCGATCAACAAATGAAAGACTTAGAAAAAACTATTTCTAATGTGAAATGCGATTCTGTAGTAATTGGTACTCCAATTGATTTAGGTAGATTTATTAAAATTAAACAACCTTCTACTCGCGTTTATTATGAATTAAGCGAAATTGGAAAACCTACAGTTAAAGATGTAGTTAATAACTTTATAAAGAAAAAATAATTTATAAAAATGACGATACAAAAAAGAGCTGTTTGATTTATCAAATGGCTCTTTTATTATTTCTAATTTTACTGAACTTTGTTGCTTATCAATTAGTAATTCATGTTCTACCATATGAATAAGTATTTTGAGTTCTTTAATATTATCTGAATTACCTGCAATTTCTCCAGCCGCCTTTTATACAATTAAATTTTACATCCAAGAAAATATTTTTGAATTGAATATAGCTGTCAAATAATACAAGTGTTTTCCGGTAATAAAAGTTTTAGTATTTTTTAATTAAAAATGAAACTATTTATTATAATAACTATCGTTATCAATTTCTTGATACCGATCAACGCTGTTAGGGTTAATGAAAACTTATTTTTATATGATATGCTGGCATTATCTGATCTTTATCAGCCTGGTAAAGATTATCACATCACGGACGAACTAGATTATTGTTTCGTTGATAGTTCTAACATGTCATACTTAAAGATCTTTCCAGTTTATGATACTAATGAACTAATCGGTTTTATCATTGAAGATGTTAATGGAAACTATTCAATCGGTGCATATTATGCCGATGTTTTAAATTCAATCATCGATGTGAACAGTGATTTCGAATTGATCTTTCATAAAGATCAAGTATTTGTGATGCAAGGCTTGTTAATCCATAATATTAGCAACGCCTCTTTAAGTAAGACCATAATTAAACCTTACGATTTATCCATAATGGATTATGGTAATGAAATAACAAATTTACCATATAAGAGCATGAACAGTAGTGTTGATTGTTGGGCAGCTTGTATGGCAGCTATTATTCAATTCAAAGGAACCTATATAACCACTTCTTCGGTTGTATCTCAAACAGGCAACTATAATATGGCTTCTATCCAAAATGTTTCAAGTTATCTAAGTAATATTTATCATGTCAATAATAGTCTACATACTTATTCATTAGGCTTTAATAACGCGATGACTCATATCGATAACAATCATCCAATTATAGCAGCTTGTGATCGAATAGGTACAGGATCAGGACATATGGTGATCATCAAAGGTGTTTATTATTTAACTAGTGGTAACAATGACGCTATGTATAAACTAATGGATCCTTATAGCTCAGCTACAGTTAACGTCATCACGACAACTTCTT
>CALLXS010000058.1 GCA_937875295.1 uncultured bacterium
GAAAAAGGAGTACTAATGAAATTTATGGTAGAGAACAAATATTGTACTGAAAAACTTATTGATTTCATCCAGTATTTTCGAGTTGTGGAATTGGAGCAGAACAAATATGTAAATATATTATCGTCTTCTGGGTTTGTAAAAGACTTGGCCACAGAGTTAAATTTTCCTATTACTAATTATTTCCTCAACAGATCACAAATACAAAAGATGCTAAGCCACAAAACCTAAGGCTTAGCACCATCTTTTTATTTTTATTCCTAAATTATTATAAAACAATTAATTTCGAATTTGCTAATATTATAATGACAAGTAAAAGTGATTCAAATGATTTAATAAGCGATTTGCAATTTATAAAGGGAATTGGGCCAGTTCGTGCTAAAGCATTAGCATCAGAAGGAATAAATACTGGATTAGATTTAATTAATTATTTCCCTAGGGCGTATATTGATAGGAATGCCACAAATTCGATTAAATCAATTATTATTCAAAAATTATCGCAAAATAATATTTCTATTGAAGATAATTCTTTTGATAAAAAGAATCTTGATTTTAAATATTATAACCCAAAGAGAGAATATTCGCTAATTGCCACTATTTCTAATAAATTGATAAAGCAATATTCAAATCGAAAAAAATATTTGAAATTAACGATAACCGATAGCTTTGGAGATAAAGCTACAGTAATGTATTGGAATTATGCAGAATATTATAATAAGCAATTCGAAATAGGTGATTTAATTAATGTGATAGGAATTCCAGATGTAAAAAATAAATTTGATATTACATTTTCACAACCAGAAATTAACAAAATAGATTTTGATGAAGATGAAATTGCAGAAAATAAAATTATTCCTATTTATCGTTCATCGGAAATATTTAAACGAGCTGGTATTTCAAACAATACAATTATAAAAATTATCAGGAATTTCCTTGATAAAAATGTAAAAACACCACAGGAAACCTTGTCGCTTGAAGTTTTGAAGCAATTTAATTTTCCATCAATTTCTATAGCATATCCGGCAATACACATTCCTAAAAATTATGATGAAATTAATTTAGCTATGCAACGCTTTAAATTTGAAGAAATATTTTACTTTGAATTATTTCTAGCGTTAAAGCAGCTTGGCAATAAAACTCTTCAAAAAGGAATTGTGATTGCTGAGAAAAGTAAATTAGCAAGAAAAGTATATGAAAATCTTAATTTTGACTTAACTAAAGACCAAAAGAAAGTAATTAATCAAATTACAAAAGATATGTCCAGTGGGCAACCAATGAATAGACTCTTGCAAGGAGATGTTGGCTCGGGGAAAACAATTGTTGCTGCATTATGTATGGTATCTGTAATTGAAAAGGGATATCAAGTGGCGCTAATGGCTCCTACTGCAATCCTAGCAGAACAACATTATAATAGCTTTAAGAACCTATTGAAAGATTTTAATATTAATATTACTTTGTTGACTGGGGGAGCTAAAAATAAAGCTAAATTAAGTAACATTGATGAAATAAATATTGGAGAGTCTCAAATAATTATAGGTACACATACACTTTTTGAAGATTATGTCAAATTTAATGAATTAGGACTAATCGTTATTGATGAACAGCATAGATTCGGAGTGGAACAAAAAGCTAAAACTATTAAAGCAGCAAAAAAATCGAACAAAGAAAATCTCACTCCTCATGTGCTTGTAATGAGCGCCACACCAATTCCTCGGACATTAGCTCTCACAGTTTACGGCGACCTTGATGTATCAATAATTCGAGAATTGCCTGCTAAAAGGCTTCCAATCAGAACAAAAATTGTATTAGATAATAATATTGAAAATGCTTATCAATTTATAAGAGATGAAGTTGATAGTGGATCGCAAGCTTATATAGTATTTCCTCTAGTTGAAAAATCTGATAAATTAGTAGATTTAAAATCTGCAATTGAATACTTTGATATTTTAAAAGATAGTGAGTTTGTAAATTATAAGTGCGGACTTTTGCATGGACAAATGAATGCTAGCGAAAAAGAAATGGTAATGAAAGATTTCTATGGAAAACAATTTGATATTTTAATTGCTACTACAGTTATTGAAGTTGGAATTGATGTTCCAAATGCTACTGTAATGCTAATTCAAGATGCTTATAAATTTGGATTATCGCAATTACATCAGTTGCGAGGAAGAGTAGGAAGAGGCGAAAAGCAATCTTATTGTATTTTAGCAACAAAAGATAACCATAAATTTGCTTTGAACAAAAAAAATAAAGATGAAGATGAAATTAATGCTTCAATTTTGAGATTAAAAACAATGGAACGAACTTCAGATGGTTTTGAGATAGCTGAAGTTGATTTGAAATTAAGAGGACCGGGTGACATATTAGGAACAAAGCAATCCGGATTACCAGATTTTAAGTTTCTCGACATTGTCAACGACGGTGAATTGATTTTTACAGCAAAAAATTTAGCTTTTAATATAGTAGAAAAAGACCCTAAATTATTATTGAGTGAAAATGAGATTTACAAAAAAAATATTATAAAAAAATTTAATAAAGTAGAAAATTACTTTAATATTGCATAGTTAAAATATTAATCAATTTCGTCAGTATCAATTGGATTTTCAAAATTGGTAATATTATCATTAATTCTACATATCGTACTAAATTTGCAGTAACTACAAGGTGGAGAATTTTTTCCTTTGTCTGATAAAGTAAATTCACCATCAGATATTTTATTGCTAATTAACATTGCTTGTTCTAATGTTTCATTTAGAAATGTAGCTATATTTTCTACTGAATTATATTTTGTTCCGAACTGAGAGTTAATATCAGCGAAAGATATTATTCCTACAGAAGGATTATTTGCAGTGGGAGCGGAGAATTTTTCATAAGAATAATACACTCCAGCTATTGGTGAAATATTGACATCTCCAAAATCATAATTATTTTTTAAATGTTTTTCAGTAGCTAATAGGTATAATGGGATCTGAAATGATTCTCCTGATTTAATATTATTTATTTTAGGTTGATTTTTTGCATTTCGTTTGTAATCGGCAATAACGAAATATATATCGTTATTATCTTCTTTTATAAATTCAATCCTATCTATTTTACCCTTTATTTTAAATCCATTATCTAATTTAATATATTTTTTGCGAGAGTCAGAATGATAATCTCCAAATTCTTCTTCAAATAAGCCTGGATGGCAATTTCTCCATGAGTCGAAAAGTATAATTTTCTCAAATTCTTTCTCAAGCCAAATCTCTATAAATCCTTTCATTTTAGAATTACCAACTATTAGTTCTAAATCAATATCAAAAAGTGGATGAGTGTATTTAAAAGTGCTGAATATTTCATTTGCAATTCTTTTAAGTGTATCTAAATAAAATTGTTTTTCTTCTTGTTCAAGCATAACAAGAGAAATGGTTTTATCTGGGTTATTTTTATTTCGAGCAATAATATTTTTTTCATCAAATTGAATTGTTTGAATTTCCGTATAAAATTTATATAAAATATTGTGAACAATATTTCCTATCTCTAAATTGCTTAGACCTATTTCAATTTCCTCGGCAGTTTGGAGTTTTAAAATTCTTTTTAGAAAATATTGATATCCGCAAGAGGCATAATTATCAAGTTCGGTAGGAGAATATATTTTGTCTTTATAAGTTGCAATAAAAGAGGAAATATCCTTTGGTAATTTATCTAAATTATTAATGGTTTGCGAAAACTTGTTTGATACAATATTATTTTCAAAATATGTGTTATTTTTTGAAAACTCATTTGCATGTTTAATTGCCAATTGTAATTTTGAAGGAAGGTTCAATATATTTTCATCTGACAATTCGCTAATTTCAAGCAGAGATGCGTTAATTGCATCAATATCGTTAATAATTGAGTCATGATTTTTAGATTTATCCATAGTTGAATAAACTTTCGATTGCTCGCTAAGATCTGTAATATTAAGCAAATAATCAATATATGATGAGCGAATCAATTTATCATTTTCTTCTAATTCTGGATATGTAAGAAATATTTTTTTTCCTTTTCCATATTCTTGATTATTATTCATTAAGAATTGATAAAATTGCATTTTTTCGCTAATATTATGCTTAATCTCAGCATCTGGATTTTCTTTCCCTAAAAATACTTCGCTTCTATATTTTAATGGAAATTGATTATTAGTCATACCGCATAGAATTGTAGTTTTAAAGGGGATACCTCTAATTTGCTCAATAGAAGTGATAGTAACACCGTAATTTGTTTTTTCGCGCAGTTGGAATTTTCTACCATTCACAGCTGTTTTAAGGTATTCAATTAAATCTATGATTTTAATTTTTTTATTTGATGCTTTTTCTTTGTAAATAGTTCGAAATTCTTCTAAAAGCAAGATGAATGTATAAAATGCACGGGATTCTCTTTCGATATTTTCAAAATGCATTATATTTTCAGATGTAGTTCTTTTTGCGAAGTTATTTGAAATTAATTCATATTTATTTATTATTTTATTATATATATTGAATTTCTCAAGTATATTTATTTGTATCCAATTAACAAATTCATCTGCTGTGAGCTTGGCATTAATTTTCAATAGATCATTAATTGATTTTAAATCTGAAATTGTCTTTTTTATATTTCGAATTTCTTTTTCTAAATTTATTATTTCTAAATCAGAATCTTCATCTGAGTCTTGAATTAGTTTATTAAGTATATTTTCTTTATTTTCAAGGGAAGACGTAAATAAATTTATCCAAGAATCAAAATCTTTGAAATATAAATATCCATTTGACAACCTCAATTGAGATGTGATTTTAACCAAATTATCTAAGTCAATTTGCTTGTCATTGTCGCCAATTTCTTTGAAATAATCAATATTAAAAGCTCTTTTAATATCTATTATTTTGAATTTATTTGTAATAATATCGAATAGAGCAAAAATTCCAATAATTAGAGGTGAAGTATTTAGTGAAATTCTATCAGTTATGTTATTTGGTATATTATATTGATAAAAGACTTCACGAAACAGGTTAGCATATTCGCTAGAATTTCTAAAACAAACTGCAATATCTTTTAAATCTACATTTTCCTTTACGTTTAAATATTTGATTAATTTTCCAATAAAGCGTACTTCGTCTAATTTATTTTTAGTGCTAATAATTGAAATACTGTCATTGAATAGGTTGCTTTTATTTGCAAACCCACTGTACTTAAAAAGATTATTTCTGATAAATTTTGTATGTTCATTTTCTAATTCTGGTTTAACTTCATTAATTTTATAACCTTTTTTCGCTAAACTTATTATAGCAGTCTCATATCCACCTAAGAGAGGTCCATCAATTGAAGAGAAATCGATATGCACAGCAATTTTGAGTTCTTGTTTTGATAAATAAGATAACAATAATGCTTCTGGCTCTCTAAAATTTGAAAAATCATTAAAAAGAACAAGATTTATTTCTGGATAAATATCTGAAAGACTAAAATTAATGTTGCCTTCATTTAATAATTTTAGTACTATATTTAATAGTCCTGATTTGTCTATATATTTATTTGATAATATTTCCTCGTAACTTTTCATTATCTGGCTCATATCCGCCATTTTTGATAATTGTGATTTTCCAATATCACTATTTAATGATTCTTCATATTCTTCAATCATATTTTGAGAAGTTATTCCATCTTTTCTTAATCCTGTGATTACAGAAAATAGTTTATTCAATAAGCTAGGGGCTATATTAGCAGAATTGAAATAATTTAGTTTTGCTTTATGAAAAGCTTCCTCAAATAATGATAATGCAAATCCTTCTCCGATTAATTTATATAAAGGCTTATTTTTAGAACTTTTATCAATCAAATAATTAGCAGTTTTTACAATTAATTTTTCTAAAGAAATAACATTTAATCTACTTATTGGTTTATTATATTTTTGAGCATAGTATTTAATAATTTCCATTGTGTAATATCTTCTTAATTTCGAAGTAGGTACAACAATTAATAAATTATTAATTCTATCTTCATCAATATATTTGTATATTGTTTCCCATATAGGGAGTGGAATATATTGATTTTTGATTTTATCGATATCGTTAGTAAGTAAGAATGCCATATTTGAAAGAAAGTTAAAAATGAAGAATTTGGATCTTTTATAAATATATACTACAAAAATAATCATACATAAATTAAAATAAAAGAATAATAAAAAAAAACCCTTTGTGAAAAGGGTTTTTTTATTTGATTTAAATTATTTTAATTTAATATTAAGATCTTTTAAATTGATTACTTGGTAAAGATGATTGGCTATCAGGATTAGCAAATGCTTCTCTCATACCGCGAAGAATTTTCTCGCTAATTTCTTCAGCCACAACTCTCTTAATATTATCGTCGCTTGTCATATATTCAGTGATAGAAGATTCTACTCTTTGTTTAATAATTTCAGCAGATTGTCCTACTAATACATTTGATAATTGATGAATATCGTGTTGTTGTAATCTAAGTGCATCGAGTTGGCTTCTATTACTATCTTCCATTTTCTTAAGCATTCTGTCCATACGTTCTTCTTCTTCAGTATACATAAGAGTAATCGCTAATAATGCAAGCATACAGAACTCAGTAAATGTAGAGAAGAACACTAATGATGGCTTAGCAGCTGGGATAAATTTAAGACCACGAATACCAACGATTACGATAAGGATAGATGCACCTGCATAAGCTAAACCTTGTACTAAGTTAGAATATTTTTCAGTAAAGTGGTGAGACATATATAATCTGAATCCTTTTAAGAAATTCAAGTGATTTCTTCTCCAAATTAGACCACCTTTAGTATCTTCAATTTCTTTCACAACGAATTCTGAATAATGCTCTCTAATTCTTGTGTAGAGGTGATGCTCGCGGAATTCAACTAAGTCAGTTCCATCATGGAATACATCGTCAAATTCTAATGGTTTTTTATTAGAAGTAGTAGGATCACCTTCAGATCTGTTCCATACTGTTCTAAAGCTATTTTCAACAAAGTTTAAATCAACTTCGTTTAATTTATCATCTGGCATAGTCAATAAATCAACTATATCATCACCGAATCCAGTTTGTAATCTAATTTTTGATTTAGTATTGTCAATTTGGATTTCAAATAATTGTGCCATATATCCAATAGATGAAGGAAGGATCATCGTGATTAAACAAGCTAAAACAAATGAAATCGCAAGAGATAATACCCAGAAACCAATCCAAGGCTCGAGTATAATTTCATGCTCACCTAATGCTGGTGATTTTGCAATCCATTCAGTTGGGCTTTTAATGTAACCATGTTGATCCATGGTACGAGTTTTAAAAGAAATATCAAAAATATATTCTTTATTAATAAATTCTTTAGCTGGGTCTTGAGCTCCTGCAGCGTAAACTTTTTGAGCATTATCTTTTGAAGAGCTTGCCCATACATTTCCATCATAGCGGACTAATTCATTTTTTAATTTGGCTTCACCAAGAGGTGAGAATAAGTAAGTAACGAATACTCCAACTGCTTTAGGCATAAGTATGAACTGGAAAAGTAGGAATAAAGTAATAATTAAAATTGCAAATAGTGCAATATGTTGTACTCCAACTTTTTTTGGTGTATGATTTGATGTAGCCATCTTTAAACCACTCCTGTTTGTTTATGTGTTAATATTTTTATTATAATTATCTTTTTTATTAAAATTTAAATACTATTGAAATTTATACTTAAATAAGTATTTATAAATATAGCATTTTAAATATTTACTAAATTACAAATATTTTATTCAATTTAATAAATCTCAAAAAAATTATCTTATTTAAATTATAT
>CALLXS010000059.1 GCA_937875295.1 uncultured bacterium
TTGTTTTAAATTTAGATAAAAATAAATTAAATAGATAAAAAATATTTTAAAAATTTTACGAGGTTAAAAATGAAGAAATTCTTCGCACTGATGAGTCTAATACCAATTTTGGTATTGTTCTCATTTATAGGAACGAATGCTCAAGACTTCTCTACATATATAATGACAGAGAGTATTGAGACATGGGAGCCTATCACAGGTACAATAGCAAATCCTCCAGGATCTAACGATATTGGAATAGATTGGGGTGCAACTAATATACTTCCAATCGGATTTACCTTCCCATTTGATAATAATACATTTACGCAATTCTCAGTTGATGTAAATGGACACATGAGAGTTGGTAATGTTTTGGTTACTCAAGCACACGGTTTACAACCAACTTGGAACACAACTGGTATTACGAATACTTTCGCTCCTTTTGCAATGGACGCAGATGCAAATTCTATTAGATACCAAGTGCAGGGGCAACCGGGCAACCGGGTTTTAATTGTACAATGGGACAATTTTAAATATTGGACTAATGCTACCACTGATTTCTCTGTGATGCAGGTGCGTTTATATGAAAATGGAACTATAAAATTCATTTATGGTCCTAATTTTACATCTATGACAGCAAATTCAACATCTTCGATTTATATTTGCGGTGACGACTTTAATAACAATTTTAAAGGAATAGATTTAGGTAATCCATCTACAGTATGGACAGCAAGAACAACATATCCTCAGACTCAACAAACCAAACGTCAATTTTTACCATCAGGTAAAACTTTTACTTTTACTGGCTACCCACAATTACAAAAATCATTTCCTAGCACAGATGTTATTTATGTATTAAATAATATTTATGGTATTGGTCATGGTCAACAACCTGGCGTGCAATTAAGCAATCATACAGGAACTTTTGGATTAAATGTATTTTTAAAGATCACAGGTCCTGTAGGATCAAGCAGCTCAAGAGTAGTATATAGAGCTTTAGCTTCTTCTAATCCTACAGATAGTGTTGTTCCAGTTCCAACACCGCTTCCTAACGATGGAATATATCGTTTCCAACACGCTACAGGCGAAGCAGCAGGCGCAAATGGAGAATTAAATTTAACTAATCCAAATTTAGTAGGTGGTTTATATTTAGTCGAAGCTAGGATGGAGATTCCAGCTGTAGGTTATGTACAAGAATTACCACCTTATGAGATTAATTTTGCATTAGGTAATGATTTAGAGATAACAGCTATTAATCAACCTCGCCCAAATACACGTAGTAAATATCCAGAAGGTATGCGAGTTCCGGTGATTATCACTTATAAAAACGTAGGTTTTAATCCTGTAACTAGTTTTAGAGGCAATGTAAAGATTTACTTTGAGAACGAAACTACACCAGTATATGATCAATCAAAAACATTTGTAGTCGACGCAGACAACATGCCAATTCAAATGGGTCAAGGTCGCGATATAGAGTTTGATGGTTATATGCCAACTCGTGGTTTAGGCAATTACAGAGTAGTATCTACAGTAGAATTATTAGATCCAGCACCGGATTTAGATTTACGTAATAATGTATATCCACGAGCTGGTCAAGGTCAATATTTCTTTAATATCGCTAATGCATTGGATTTAGTAGCAGCAGGAATAAAGACCCCAGCTAGTACTATCCCATTAGGTCGTCCAATAGTTCCTATAGCACAATTAAAGAATTATGGTGTATATGATTTATCTAGCCCAGCCGATGCGTTTTTCTTTGTATTGAATTCAGCAGGCGACACAGTATATCAGCGTCATGAGCAAGTAGAAACAGTACCTCAAGTACCTTATGATGCGATAACTGAAGTAGCTTTTAATGAGAATTTAATAATAGAAGAATCAGGTACTTACACAGCTTATTTAATAGTAACTAGTTTTGAAGATGTAGTTCAGACAAATAATACTATTTCCAAGCAATTTAATATAGCACCAGGATTATCTGGTACTTATACAGTTGGTACAGCTAATAGTGGTTCATCTAGGAACTATGCAACTTTGCCAGCTGCACTTAACGATTTATATTTATATACAATGTCAGGTCCTGTAACTTTAGAGTTAACAGATTTAACTTATGATATAGTAGCGACACAACCAAATATCCCAGCTTTAGATTTATCTTCAAATATAATAGGTAATTCATCAGCTAGACCATTAACAATTAAGCTTTCGCCAAATATCAGCACAAATGATATAGTAAATGTAAATTTAGTAGCAGCAAATGGAGTAGGTATTTTGATGGGTCAAAATACTTATAGCAGTAATAGCAATGCTCCAGTTAATAATGCTTATTCTAATGTAAAGAATCGTTATTCTAAAGCAAATGGTTATATAGTTTTTGATGGCGGTTCTAATAAGAACTTACAATTCACAATTACTTCACAGAATAATTTCCGTACAGTATTTTTATTAGGTCAAGGTGCTTCATATAATACTATCAAGAATGTAAGGTTAAGAGATGGTCTTAACAATCCATCACCTGGTTTGAATTTACCGACAACATCATTTAATCCTGCTAATAATATATTCAGTTTTGGTTCAAATCAGAATTTCACATCAGGTATTTTAATGCGTAGTATTACCCCTTATGACCAACAGATCTTTGCAAAAACTAATAATTTAACCAATACTTATTTCATAGATACTTTAGTAAATAAGCACAATTTAATAGATAATAATATAATAAGTGGTTTTACTTATGGTATTGCTTCTTTAGGTATTGGTGCAATTCAGAAAGATATTCCAATTTATTCTACAAATGATGAAGGCGAGATAGATGTTTCTTTCCAAAAAGTAATGCAAGATTATTATAATCATAACAATACAATAAGTAACAACTTGATTCAAGGCTCAAAAGTAGCAGGTATTATGTTAGGATTTGAGCATAATAGTATCATTAAGAATAATAAGATAGACACAGTATCTAATAATAGCAATGTCAAGAGCTATGGTATTTTATTAGGCAACGAGGTTGTAGGTAACACTTTAGGTTATAATAACACTCAGAATCAAATCAATGGTAATGAAATTAGCAATGTAAGAAGTAATGTATCATCAACCGGAATTGGTATAATTCAAAACCGTAATGCATACACACTTCCAGGTATGACAGAATTAATAGTTTATCCAAATGTAGTAGATAGAAATATTGTAATAAATAATTCAATTTGGAATATAACTAGTTTTAATGCCGATGCTAACAAAACAGGAATTAGCTTAATGACAGGTAGAAGTTTAAACGAGCCGACCTCCCCAGCAGTAGCAAAATATCGTACAGTTGGCGATGTAATCGCTAATAACACAGTAATTATTCCGAATGATGGTTTATTATCAAATGGAGTAACTAGTGCAATCTTACTTCGCCAGAGCAAATCAACAAAAGTGTTCAACAATGCACTTTATATAGGCGATGATACTTATGGTACAGGTCGTGGTGCATTACTTAATGTAATTAGCCAATTACCACAGAGCGAAGGTTTATTAATAGATCGTAACGTATATTATACAGCTAATTCTTTAAATAACGACTTAGCATTATTTAGAGAAACTAATTCAAGCGACGTAGTTTTCCCAGAGACAGGAATTCTCAATGAATATAAGACTTTAGATCAATGGCAAAATTGGACTTCAATGGATACTTATTCATATTGGTATGATTTTACTGGTGAAATATTGCTTAACCGCAATAAATTAATTATTAATAATGTACCGGATTATCCAATAAATTCAAAATTGAATAATACAGGTTATAAATACAATGAAATCATTCTTGACCAAAACACCTTATTATCAGATATAGTATCGGGCACCGATATTTCTGGTACAATTCGTGGTGTAGCAGATTCTCGTTATGATATAGGTTCTATAGAGTTTGTAGGTAGAGCATTTTTACGTGATTTTGAAGTAGTTAAGATTGTTTCCCCTAGCTCATATAAATCCTTTAATGGAGAATTTAGTGATGTAAATTATGTAATGACTAAAGCTCCAGTAAATGTAAAGGCATTAATCCGTAATAACGGTAATATGGTAGGTACTAATATTTTAGTAAAAGCAGTAATTAGCCGCGAATTTGCCGATGGTAATTGGGATAGTGTAATAGTAAATCCTGAGTATCCAACAGGTGGCACAATATCTAATTCCGAGACATATTATACTTATGTAGATGTAGGCTCTTATACAAGTGCTATAGCAGACTTTAATATTGGCAATCCTAATTTAACTCCAGTATTTGTCCCTCATACATATTATGAAACACGTTCATACAACGTTCCATCAAAATTTGCAGAGATGGCAACTACAGTTACTCCACGCTACAAAATTGAAGTTTCAATAGTAGATGATTTAGACCAAGAAATTTCTAATAATATGACTAGCAATTACTATCGTTTCTTTATCAAGAAATCTAATTTAGATTTAATGTTAAGTGGCGAGAATGTAAATTATGATAAATCACTTTCAAATATTTCAACAGATGCTAATTATTTAGATAAATTAGCAGGTCGTTTGAATTATGACAGCTTAAAGACTTCTTTCAATCGTTTAGGTTGGAGACAAGTAATAGGTATAGAGAATCCATATTATCATTTTGATGTATTAGATAGGAAATCTTGGGAATTACGTTCAATAGATTATACTTTGTATAATACTTTATTCTGGTCAGATGGCGATGATAAATCATTAGAGCGTACTCAAGAATATGATTTGCGTAAATTTGCAGATAATTTAAATCAAGAATCTAATTGGAATTATAAGAAATCCTTGATAGTAGCTAGCCAAGAATTTTTACGTAGCAATACAGCTAGACTTAATTTCTTAGAGACTTATATCAAAGCTTCACCACTTTCACCAAATAATCCATTAGGCGCAGGCGTATCTTATGATGGCATGAATTTACGAGGCAATTCAATTTTAATGAATTACTTAATTCCAGTTAAGAAGACATTGTTCTCATTGACAGATGGCGTAGATATATTTGCAGATCAAGAACCATATCCAGCTTTAATGACATTAAATTATGGTGGCGATGGTGTAACAGCACCAGCAACTTATTACCGTAACCGCTTAGCAGGTTTAGTAGATTCATCAGCCGGCGTTACAACATTTAGTTTAGTACGTAACGTAGTTTATTTAGGTCAAGATTGGCGTCATTTTGGCAATATTGACCAAGTAATTCGTGGAATCAATGATTTCAATGCTAAACACGGTAGCGATATTACACCGGTAGAATTAGTAGATTTCGAAGCAATAGATAGAAATAAGAATGTCGAGCTCAGCTGGGCAACAGCTTCCGAGCTTAATTCTAAGGAATTTGAGATAGAGAAAGCTACTCTTAATGAATCAGGCAAGAGCTCATTTGTAAAAATAGCAACCGAGCCAGCATCTGGTAAGAGCAATTCAATTAAGACTTATGGACCAATCATTGATAATGATGTAAATTATGGCAATACTTATGTATATAGATTACGTAGTATAGACTTAAATGGCGAATCTTCATTATCTAACGAAGTAGAGGTTTCCATAGATAACTTCTTTGGAGTATCTCCTAATCCTGCATCGAGCAAAGCAACTTATTCATTTAGCATAGGCGACAATAAATTTGCTACAATAGAATTATATAATGTAGCAGGTCAAATGGTTAAATCAATATTTGCCGGAAGTGCAAAATCAAGTCCAAACTTTTTATAGTCATATATCAAGCTGCTAAAGCATGCCCCAATAAAAGTTGCAAAGATCCAGTTTATATAGGCTGTCAAATTTATTCCCATCATCCACTTGTAATCTATTTTATCTTCACTATTTGCCTTTGACGAAGCAAGTGCAAAAGTTTCATCCGTTAAAAGTACACCTACCGTAAAATTTTTAAAAAGCGAATTTTTACTAAAATAAGGTGCTATGGATGCACTCATCAAAAGATGTCTTAAATTCACTAAAAATACAGTCAAGACTACACCTGGAACTGATACTGATGACAGTATCATTCCTGCAGCAGCAAACTGAGATGAACCTGCATATATGAAAGTACTCATAGCTACTGTTTCTGAGATAGTCATGCCACAGGATTTACTCACTACCCCACAGGCAAATCCTATGCTCAAATATCCAAACAAAGTTGGAATACAGTCTATTGCCCCACTTATAAAAGAATTTTTGTTTGCGTAAGTTGTATTTTGTTCAGCCATTTTTGCCCCCTAAATATTTCATAATTCTATTGTGTATGTTATAATATAGTTATCGTACGTTATAATGCAATTTGATATACTATATTTATACAACTGTACGTTATATTTGTCAAGAGGTGAAATAAAATGGATTTAAATAATATAATTGGTTCAAATCTCAAGAAACTTAGAAGTGATAAAAAGCTTAGTTTAAGTAATCTTTCTGAACTCTCAGGTGTTAGTAAAGTTATGATAGGTCAAATAGAAAGGGGCCAGTCAAATCCAACTATAAATACAATATGGAAATTGGCAAATGGTCTTAAAGTTCCCTATACGGCACTTATAGATCAGCCTAAAAGTAAAACTACTTTAATAAAAAAAGATGATACCATAAGGCAATGTAGTGAAGATGGTAAGTATAGAGTTTACTGTCATTTTTCTACTCAAAGCGAAAGAAATTTTGAACTGTTTACAGTTGAATTAGATGTGAAAAGTTCATATACTTCAAATTCTCACGGTGAAAATGAATATGAGTACATTCTGGTTTTTGATGGAGAGCTTACTCTTGAAACAGACAATAAAACATATGTTTTAAGTCCAGGGGATTCGATTTCATTTGATGCCTCTAAAACCCATACATATATAAATGACTCAAATGAAATGATTAAAATGGCCATCTTAAATTATTATCCAATGAATCTTAAATAACTATTTGCCATAATTTAAAGCAGGTAACCTTAACAAAGTCACCTGCTTTAAATTTTAAAATACCATATTTATAGGGTATCCACACTTAGGACATTTATTGCTATCCATACGAACCTCAGTTAAATACCCGATTCTCTCTACTAAAAGCTCGCCGCACTTAGGGCAATATGTAGAAC
>CALLXS010000060.1 GCA_937875295.1 uncultured bacterium
ATATAAATATTAGATTTTCCTATTATTGCTAATTCTAATAAATCGCCAGAACTAAATTTTATTACTTCATCTAATTTTAAAATAGCAAGAGAATCTTTATCTTGCAACGCTAATTTTTCGGATTGAGCATAGTCGTTTAGAGCTTTTATTAAATTTTTATTGTCACCAATTAAAACTGATTTTTCAAATGCATCATTTGCAATGTTTGCATCGATTATTGTGGCTAAATTAGAATATATAGATTGGGCAGAATCCATTTCACCTTTATAATAAAGAATTTCTGCAATTTTATACATTGCATAATACTTTTCATTTTCAAATCCACCTAATTTTATATTTGAACTTTTTGAATAATATTCGAGTGCTTTATTCAAATCATCTTTATATAAGTATATATCTCCAATAGTATTATTTATACTATAAACCATTGAATGCGTTTTTATTTTTGTAAGCAATGAATTTAATTCATTAATTGATTTATCAATTTCTTTTAGATTATTTAAATAAATTAATGCTATTCTATATTGAGCATCAAAAGCAAAATTGTTATTAGGATATAATTCGATTATTTCACGATATTTCTTTATTAGATATTCAAATTCTTTATTATCTAAGTTTTTATTTAGCAGCATTTTATTTTCAATAACTCTATTATAACCAAACATAGCATTTAGCAAATATGGGCTCTTTTTGCCAAAATCAATTACTTTTCCAAATGCTTTTAGTGCAATATCGTATTGCTCATCTTTTTGTCTTGCAAGTGCGAAACTATATAATTCTGCACCATTAGAATTAGATTCCTTATCGATTTCAGTATATTGTTGCATAGAGGCTTCATAATCGCCAATTAAACTCAAATACCAAGCATAAAGAACTTTATAACCTCTATTTGGGTTATCTTTATTAGATTTTAATTTGTCTAAAATATGTGATTTAGCTTCATTATTTAAAGTCAAAGCTTGAAGTCGTCCTTGAGTCTGGGGATAGTTTCTCTCAGTTTCGAAGAAAGCAAAGATTTCACTTACTGCATTTTTATAATCGCCAATTGCATTATACAATTTGCTTAATTCATCAATAAAAAGATCTTTATTTTTAAATTGAATGCGAGCTTTTGTTAGTGTAGCTATTGCAGAATTAAACTGCATATTATTAGTTTGAGAAATTGAAGTATTTTTGTATGATTCTAAGTTCTGCGGATATTTATTAATTGCATTTTCCCAAGCTAAATTAGCAGAGTCAATTTTTCCTAATTTCCATAAAACTTCAGCATATAAATTATATAATTTATTCGATGGCTTTATATTTACATATTTCTCAATAGTTGGGAGTAGCTTGGAATACATATTTAAAGCAATCATTGAACGCGAATATCCATATAGAAAATTATCATTATTTGGATAATCATCAAGAAGTTCCAAATATAACCTAGATGCATTTTCATATTCACCACTATTCTCAAATGTTTCAGCTAATTTAATTTTGCTTTGATTTGCACTCGTTTGTGAATAAATAGCGGTATTTATTAATAATAAAGATATTGTAATGATAAGGAATTTTATATATTTCATTTTTTCGATAAAATTAATTTCTCTTAATTTATAAATGTATACGTTTGAAATTCGTCTATGTTTTTAATAAAATTAAATATTAAAACTTAAAAGAGCAAATATATAAGGAAAAATAATGAAAACGATTGGTTTTTTAGTTGGCAAAGAAAGAGAATTGCTTAACACTTTAATTGATAATATCAATGCACATGACTCTAAAGAATATGATGCAAAATTAATTTCAGTCGGTGGAGTAGGGTATCGAGATTCTATTGATTATGATATTATTTATGATACTGCTTCTGTTTATTTACCTTTTTTAAGGTCATATATGCTTGCAGCAATAAGAACTCAAAGTAGAATTATTAATAAAAATTTATATAATCACCCTAATAATCACATATATTATATTTCAATTGCAAATAGTTTAGGTATTCATACTCCTAAAGCTATTGCTTTGCCTAGCAAAAATCATCCATATGGAATAGATTCAAGTTATATGCAAAATTTGGAATACCCATTAGATTGGGATAATATTTTTAGCAAATTTGTAATACCAATTTTAGTAAAGAAAAATTATTATTATCCATACAATGAAAGTAAAGTAATTTTCTCACCTAAAGAGTTTTTTGATATATATGATAATTCAGGGTCTGAAATATTAGTATTGCAAGAAGTAATTGATTTTGATGAATATTTTATTGCATATACTGTAGGCAAAGAACAGCTTTTTATTAAATACGATCCATTTAATTGTGAATTAAAAGAAAAATTTTTACTAAATGAAAGCATTGATTTAAATAAATCACTTGAACGCAAAGTAAAACAATCTATTAATAAATATAATAAGGCTGTAGGAGCTGAAATAAATGCAATTGAAGTAGGAATAAAAGATGATGTACCTTTTCTTACTCAATTCAATAACCATCATTTAATTACAGATTCCTATATTTTGGGTCAAGACAATTTTGAATGGCTTGCAAATAGTATATCAGAATATTTGATTAGTCTTGCGTAAATTATAAAGTTGTAATAAACAGCCTATATTTGATAAATATAGGCTATTTATTATTTTTCATTTTAATGTTTGAAATGTCTAAAACCTGTAAATACCATTGCGATATTATTTTCATTTGCAGCTTTAATTACTTCTTCATCGTGAATTGAACCGCCTGGTTGAATCGCACAAGTAGCACCTAAATTTACTGCATACAGCAAAGCATCTGGGAATGGGAAGAAGGCATCAGAAGCAATTGCACAACCATTAAGACTTAAACCCATTTCTTTAGCTTTATTTGCAGCAATAATTGCTGAATCTACGCGAGACATTTGTCCACACCCGATTCCTAAAGTTCTATCGTTAGAAGAATATACGATTGCATTTGACTTTACATGTTTCACTACTTTCCATGCAAAAAGCATTTTTTGATATTCTTCTTCAGTTGGGATGCGATTTGTAACGACTTTCAAATCTTTAAGTGAAATCATTTTCGTATCAGAATCTTGTAATAAATATCCTCCTGCTACTGATTTTACTTCTTTGTTTAAACTATTTCTCAATAATTCATAATTTGCAAGAATTAGTCTTCTATCTTTTTTCTTTTTCAGCAATTCTAGAGCTTTTTCATCTATTTCAGGGGCAATAATAACCTCTGTGAATATTTTGTTAATTTCCTCGACAGTTTCTAAATCTAATTTTCTATTTAAAGCAATAATACCACCGTATGGTGAGATAGTATCTGTAGAAAATGCGTTTAAATAAGCATCTTTGAGATTATTAGCAGTACCTACTCCACAAGGGTTCGTATGTTTGATAATAGCAACAGTAGGCTCATTAAATTCAATTATTAAACGCGATACACTATCAATATCAACAATATTATTATATGATAGTTCTTTTCCATTAATTTGCTTAAAAATATTATTGAATTGATTGCCATATAATTTAGCTGTTTGATGAGGATTTTCTCCATATCTTAAGTTTTGAATTTCTTTTAATGCTATTGCGGTCGCTTGAGGAAATTCTTTGTTAATTTTATTAAAATATGAAGAAATAATTGAATCATAATAAGCAGTATGATTAAAAACTTCACCAGCTAATTTTTGTCTTAATTGTACAGATATTGTATTTTCATTATTTTCAAGCGAGCTTATTATTTCTGTATAAGAATTTGGATTTACAACGGGAACTGTCCATAAATAATTTTTAGCAGCTGATCGTAGCATAGTAGGACCTCCGATGTCAATATTTTCTATAATTTCATGATGTGGAAGTTGATTTTCTAATGCTTTTTCAAAAGGATATAAATTCACAATTACCATATCAATGGATTCTAGGTTAAGCTGATCGAGTGTTTTTAGATGGGTATCATTATCTAATTGTGCTAAAATACCGCTATGAATATTAGGATGAAGAGTTTTTACTCTACCATCTAAAATTTCTGGGAAATTAGTTAATTCAGATATGCTTTTTGCAGGGATAGAATTATCTAAAAGTGTTTTTAGAGTACCACCGGTAGAATAAATTGTTATTTTTAATTGATTAAGTTTTTGTGCAAATTCTACTATCCCAGTTTTATCGGACACCGAAATTATTGCATTTTTAATTTTATAAGATTCTGGTTTCATTTTTTAAAAATTTTAAGATTTATTAATTAGTCAATTAAAATAACTAATTACATTAAAAATTATTATATTTTTATTGATTTTTTAAAGAATTTCGTTAAAAAATATTTATAAATTTTGTAAAATACATTTTTTATTGTAATTTTGTAGTCTGTAAAAAAAAGTAATTGCAAATTGAAATAATAAATATTATTTATACTTCAGATACAATTGGAGGACTAGTCTAATTGGTAAGGCAGCGGTCTTGAAAACCGCCGGCAGAGATGCCTTGGGGGTTCGAGTCCCTCGTCCTCCGCAATTAATATTTTTAAAAATACTTCTACTTTCTTAGTGGGAGTATTTTTTTATTTTAGGGATAATTTCTTTAATTTTTTGAATTTGATTTTTATCTACTAAATTTGAAAAATAAATTGAATTGTTTTTTAATAGCTCTTCAGATTTTTCAATTTCTTTTGTAGATAAACTTTTCACAATAAGCAGGTAATTTTTAAACCCTTCATTATTAATATCATTACTGACAAAACTTAGTTTATTTTCTATTTTTTCAAATTCATTTTTAGAAAGGTAGATTTGAGCTAATTTTAACTTTACATTTTCTATTTGTAGGGGGGAAAGCTCGATAGAATTTTCAATTTCATTATAAAGATATTCAGCTTTTATATAATTATTATTTGAAAATTCGGTATTTGCTAAATGGTATTTAGTCCAATCGTCTTCAGATTCTTGTAGCTGTTTTTCAAGGAGAGACTTATTTCTGTTAATTTTTTCTTTATTAGTTGTTTTATAACCAGAATGTTCAATTACAAAACTACTTTTTTCGATTGTAAAACCAATATTTTGAATTGATTCGCTAATTTGTTCGTGAATTGCGCCAATAAATTTAATATTAGAATTATTTTTAATAATTCGAGGGTAAAAATGCTCTGATATTAAGCCATTTTCTAATAAATTTTCTATTTTAACATTTATTGCACCGCATTTAGAATTATTTACTATAGAAATAAACTCATCATAAGCAAAAGAACTAATAATTTCATCAGTATCGATAATCAAAATCCAATCAGTCCTCATCAGATTTATAGCATAATTCCTTGCTTCTGAAAAATTATCATTCCATAATAAATAATGAATCTCCGCTCCAAATTTCAATGATATTTCGCTAGTTTTATCCGAAGAACCTGTATCAACAATTACAATTTGCTTGCAGATATCTTTTACAGAGTCCAATGTATCAAAAATCGTTTTTTCATTATCTTTTGCGATTATTGCTGCGCCGATTGAAATCATAGATTAATTCAAGATTATATTAAAATAACCGATAATATTATTTTATATTTTTAAAATAAATTTATTAAAAATTGGTATCATTAATGATACAATTTAGGCAATGAACGAAGTAATACAATCAAATATAAATATTGTAGAAGTAATTAATAATAGTACTAATGAAATTATTCCTTTACTTATTTCTTCTCCAAATATTGAATTAGAATTAAAAGTTTCAATTTCTAAGGTATTTAAATTATTAGCAAATGTAATTGATTTATTACCAGAAATAAATAAAAATGATTTAAATAATAATTATAAAAAATTACTTGAAAAATCAATTATTAACTTAAATAAGTCAATCAATAAATTACCTGAATGTCCAAATTCACTTAAAGAGGAATGGACAGAGTATAATTTAAGATGGAATAATTATATTAATTTTATTAACTGCAACTTGTTAATAATTGATTTTCCTCTATCAATAAATTAAACTAAAGAATTAGCTAAATTATAGAAAATACATTTTTCTAATCCACAAGATTTATTTCTTAGAGAAAATGTACATTTAGCCTTTGACTGTGGTAAGGTAATACCATATTTTTCTTTTAAAAAATCAATTGATGTTTGAATTGAAAAGTAAGTATCACGTTTGCAACATTTTGGACCGCCATGTTCTTTAATCTTTGCAAAACATTTGTCAGTCAATTCTTTTGATAAATTGTTTAATTTGTCATCTTTCTTTTCGTTTAATCCATTTATTATTTCAATAAATATCCCAGCACCCATAGCTGCTCCACAAGTTTCTGTAGCTGTACTGCAATCTACGCAAACTTCTTTTGAAATTCTTTCATCTGCTATTTCTAATAATTCTTTAAGAGTTTTATTAGATAATTTATTCTTTGGAGTAACAGTTAGCATTACAGAAGGTAGAATATAATGATGCTCTGGACCATGCATATTTACAAGTGGAGAATTCATTATTTCTACTACTAATTCTATAGGATCATTGCCTTTGTAAGCTAAACACTTGTTTTTAACAAATTCAAACACAGTTTCATTTAAGCAATCATTGCAAATTACGTGTCCCATTTTGCATCTAGCGCTTGCAGGTTTGATTTGCCTACAATTATCACAATGAACATTTTCAATATTTTTACTTAAATGTTCGAGGGTTTCACCGCATAATACGCAACTTTTTGTTACGTGACCGGTATGGTTATCAGTATTACTCATTTTTATACTTTATTATAAATTAAATTATTTTTTCTATTTAAAGATAAAAAGACGAAAGATTAATATTTTATTTGAAATAATAATTTTCTCTTCTGTCATTAAAAATATTATTATATTGATTAAATGATTTATTACGAGTTAAATTAGGGTTTATATTTGCTGAAATCAGCTTTTCATCATTAAAACCTGATGTAATTAAAATATTACCTTCACAATCATAAATAGTTGATTTGCCGTTAAATGTTAATTCTTCATTTCCGACTCGTTCTTTGCCAATTCTATTAGATATAGCAAAATAAACTTTATTTTCAATAGCGCGTGCTGGTATTACTTTAGGCCAAAGTGGAGTTACTAAATTAGAAGGGCATACAATTATATCAGAAGATAATAGAGCAAGAGTTCTTGCTGCTTCAGGGAATCTCCAATCATAACAGATCATCGTACCAATATTTATATCAAATGGAGGGTAATAAATATTAAAGAATCCAGTATCTCCAAAATCAAAGTAGTTTATTTCATTATAAAATAAATGTGTTTTTCTATAAATTCTATTATATTTCTCGTCAGGAAAAATGATTTGAGCAGAATTAAATACTTTATTATTAGATATTTCTGGAAATCCATATACAATGATTAAATTTTTAGATTTTGAAATTTCAGTCAAAGAATTAAATAAATTTGAGCTTAAATAAGATTGTCCGGCATTAAAAGATTCATTTTTATCTTTAAACAAATAGCCAGAAGTCGATAGCTCAGGAAATATTATTAAATCTAGATCGCATTTTTCTGAAGTATTAATAATTTTTTTATAATTACTTTCAAAATCATTTAGTTCTGGTTTAAATTGAAAACATCCGATTTTCATTAAATTATCCTTTTATATTTATAACTTTGAATACTTTATCATTAGGTCTTAATTTTGTATCAATTTGAATAGAAAATTCATCATTTTTTGTTGCTTTAGATACTTTTACATCATCTATTCTAATTTCTTCTATTTTATATTCAATCACTCCAGTAGTAGGTCCAATTATTAATAAGTTATCACCAATATTGACTTCATCTGATTGTAACAAAATGGAGCCTACATTTATTTTAGAGAAATATTTGGTAACTTTACCTATTTGGATTTTGCGAGTAGTAGCTTGTGATCCATATCTGTCGCTCCACTCTCCAAAAGTTTTACCTAGATAATATCCACCCCAGAATCCACGATTAAAAACAGTCTTTAACTCTTCTAGTAACAAATTAATATTTTTTTCATTAAATTCATTTTTTTCAATCAAATCTAAAGCATTATGATAAACTTCAGTAACTTTTTTAACATATTCTGGCGACCTGCCACGTCCTTCAATTTTCAAAACAGTAGCACCAGCTTTTATTATTTTGTCTAAAAAGGGGAGAGTACATAAATCTTTTGGAGACATTATAAACTTATTATCAATTTCGAGTTGATTATTTGTTTCGATGTCTGTTACTAAATATGAACGGCGACAAGTTTGTAAGCAAGCACCCCTATTAGCTGATTTATTTTTTTCATGAAGACTTAAATAGCATTTACCTGATACTGCCATGCACAAGGCACCATGAATAAAGACTTCTATTCGAATTAATTCACCTGATGGACCTTTTATTTGCTCCTCATTTATTTTATTGCAAATATGTTCTATTTGCTCTAATGTGAGCTCACGGGCAAGAACAATTACATCAGCATATTTTGAATAAAATTTAACTGCTTCTATATTTGTAATATTTAGCTGAGTCGATAAATGAATTGGAATTTGAATTTTATGAGCTTCCATTATTACAGAAAGATCAGAGGCAATAATTGCATCTATGCCAAAATCTTTCGCACTATGTAATACTTCTTTAACTGATTCAATTTCTTCATCATAGATAATTGTATTTACTGTAAGATACGTTTTTACATTGCTTGCTTTACAAATATTTACAATATCTTTGATATTATTAATAGAAAAGTTATTTGAAGAATTTGCTCTCATATTTAAATTACCTGCTCCAAAGTATACAGATCCAGCTCCACTTTGAATAGCAGCCATAACAGATTCAAATGAACCAGCTGGAGACATAATTTCGATTTTAGAATTTATTTCCATATAATATTGATTTTTAGTATTTTAATCGATATAACCTGAAAAAGACTTTAACAATAATAGCTAAAGTCTTTTCAAATTGACAATTACTAGATTTTATAAACCAGAATCAGAATATAATTCTTCAATTGATTTTTGAGCAAGAGAACTATCACCAGCTTTGATTTTATTTAAAACTTCTTCTAATGATTGTGCTTTTTTTCTTTCAATATTTAATTTTGAGAGCAATTTTACCTTTGCAATTAAAAGCTTTTCTTCTATAGGTTTGCTTAAGAAATCATCAGCACCATATTCAATTGATTTAATTTGATTAGTTACATCATTTAAAGCTGTAACTATAACTACTGGAATATCCTTTGTATGCTCTTGTGATTTTAGTTTTTTTGCTGTTTCATAGCCGTCTAATCTTGGCATCATAACGTCGAGGACTATAGCATCAGGTGGTCTAACTTCTACTTTTTCTAAGCAATCAATTCCATCATATGCTTCTGCAGCTTCAAAATCTTTAGTTT
>CALLXS010000061.1 GCA_937875295.1 uncultured bacterium
TCAGATATGATAACAAATACTTTTAATTTCTTTTTATTCCTTTCTATTATTTCGTAGAGAAGTATAGCTTTTCCCGAATCATTTACATGTTTTCTTGTACCACCACCTACTTCACCAAATACCCTTTCTGCCGTTCTTTTAAAACTTAACACCTGAGCTTTCAGCATTCCCTTCTGTCCCACTGATTTTATTAAATTTTTTTCTGCTTGAAAGGAAAATTGTTCGGGTACTAAAAGTATGAGATTTCTATTTTCATTTTCTTCTATTCTTTTTTTTATACTTTGAAGACAATAATAACTTTTCCCACTTCCTGCCCTTCCGTATATAAACCTTATACTCATAATAATCACACACCTGTACTATTAATTTTTCTTCATATTCTTAATTAACTTATTCCATTTATCTACATAACTTCCTAATAACCATTGAGACATAACTGCTGTTTCTCCATTTTTTAAGTCAAACTCCCTGTCTAGTTTGCCTATTTTTTTATTATTTAAAGAATAGATTTTTAACTTAGTTTCAGTTAAAACAACTATAAAGTCCCTATTTGGAGAAGTATATGCATCTACTGCATCTGGTATCTCTTTTTTTATTACATCAAATGATGGATATAAATCATCATAATCAGTTAAAATTGTAGGAGCTGCATACATCACATCAAAATCACCATAAGGAATTCTTCCTCTTAGCATCCATCTACCGCTTCTCCTATCTACAGACCAATTAGTTTGCAGCTTATTTTCATCTATTTTATTTTTACTTAAGTTCATCTTTTTTAAATATAAATCTGCACTATATTTTAATCTACTCCCTGCATCATCCCCAAAAGCTTTAGAAAAATCCATCTTATTTCCATTGAAATTATCTAGAGGAAGTACACTAAAATCTCCACTTTCAAATCTTTGGTCACCATCATCATCATTATAAACTTTTCTGTCATCCATAGAAATATATTCTTCACCTACAAATAGTATTTCGCTGCTACACCCAGAAATATTACGATATTTAATTGTTGAAGTTTTGTTGTTTCCAAGGATCTCACTCCAAACAATATCCTTTTTCACACCTTTTTCCCATACTTTTTTTACTCCAACCTTCCAAAATCCACTTTTCCTTGGAACTACTAAATCTTTTATATTAACAATAGGCATAATCTTCCCATATGAGGAACTTATCCACAAAGTTCTATAATTACACCCTAGTCCCAACTCATCAATACATTTAAGTCCTAAAAGCAATCCAGATTTAGAATTCGTTTCTTTTTGACTCTTTGGAATTATAAGCTTAGAGTTATTTTTATCTATATTTTTATGACTTTTTAATGTAGTAAATGCTGAATAAGCATCATTAGCATAGTCAAACATAGTAATTGAATCTGAACTTATATGCTCATTTTTTGACTCACCTATTCCTCTATCATCATAGCGAAATACAGCATAACCCTGTTGAACTAAATAATCAGAAATTTGCTTAAAGATCTTAAAACCAAATATTTCTTCATCTCTATTTTGTAATCCACTCCCTGTTACCAATACCAAAGCAGGATATTGATTTACTGTATCAGGTAGAGCAAGAGTACCACCAAATTTTAATTGTCCATTATTAAAAATTACATTTTGCTCTACCATATCTGCAAATGAACTAAATGTAGTAATTAACGTCAAAGCAATAATTGCAATAACATTTTTTAGTATAAATTTAATTTTCATTTAATCAATTTCAATAACTTGAGAATTTTTAGGTAATTTGAAATTAAACTCTTTATCATTAATTTTCTTATTTATAGATAAAGATTTTATCTTTAATCTTTGTTCTTGCCCATTATAGCTTAAATTAATCTGTTTAATATCAAATTTTTCATTTATTAAGACATTTAATTTGTCTATTTTATATTTACTTTTATCTGAGTCGCTGATAGTAAAATCAACAGAATAGAGATTATTATTATTTTTATTAGTAGAAATCTCTTTTTTGAAATTATTTATTTTAGAATTCTTTAGAATATCAAAAAATATATTCTCAATTGATAAACTACTTCTATCGCTATCAAATTTCGAAATCATAACTTTATTGTTATTGACTGCATAATTCCAAATTTTGCTACCATTGCAGACGATAATTCTATCATAAGTATTTATTCTGTATTTATTCCCTTTTTTAGCTTTTATATAACCATAGTTATATTTATTATTTAAATCAGAATAATCTAATTTAATTGTCTTGACACTCTTGAAGTTCTTTTCAATATATTTCTCTACATCTTCTCTATCTATTGCAAATAGATTAGAAGAAATTAATACTGAGAATATAATTATTATTATCTTTTTCATCTTTTCCTCGCATCAGTTGGATTTTTAAGCCCAGAATATTTAGTTAGTTCTGCATATACATCACCAATTAAAATTTTAGTAGATACTTTCACAGGCATTTTATTTTCATCATCAGTTAGCCAAATAAATATATTTCCTTCGCTTTTAAATAACCCACCTTTTACTACCAAAGGTTCAATTTTAATTGTTTCAAATGTGCCAGCTTCCACAGTTATAGTTTCTCTTTTATGAATTTTTACACCTAATTTATTTACTTTGCCATCAAAGAAGTTTTGTAAATAAAAGATAGTCCCATTTCTCATATTTTTTAGATTCAATGTACGCACATAATAGAATGCAGAAACTATATCAAAAATATCATTAGGAACATTATAAGTTTTGTTTCCGTCAAAAGCAGTATTTTTATATTGGTCAAACTCTACACTTGCATCTTTTTTATATTTCCCTTCTCTGATTCTTTGTTGGAATTTCCAAGGAAGTAAGGCTTCAGCATCTAAAATAGTACTATAAGCATCATCGACCTGATATATCCACCTTAAGCTTTCTAGAGAATATACTCTGAATTTAATATCATAGCTTTTTCTATCATTTATTTTTGCAATTTTTGGCATAATTTGGAAATACCCTCTGCCAGCAGTAACAAATGAATAACCTACTTTATAATCTAATCGCTCACCATAAGTAAAAGCATTATTGTCTGCTTTCCTTAGTTCTTCTGCATTAGCATTATAATTTGAACTAGCAATTAATGCGAAAAATGCAAGAATTATATTCAAATAATTTTTCTTATTTAAAATGTAGTTTTTCATATCAAATTCCGTATTTAAATTATTATTTATTAATTTTTGGTTATAATTATATTTAATTATATCCTTTTGACGTAATACGTTTTCTAATGTTTTTTTGTTTCGTTTAGCAAATTTTCTTTTATTTTATCCGTTTATAACTTTAAATATTTAACTTAAATAAAATAATATTTAAATATTACTGCTATCTAAAATAAAAATATTATATTGCAATTTGTAACAAAATTAATAATATAAATGTAAATATATTACTAAAGGAATTAATTTATACTTATACCTATACCCTATGAAAAAATTAAATATTATAATATATATTTTGCTTTTATTTTCTCCTTTATTTATTAGCAGTTCATTTGCGAATAATGAAGTGAAAGTAAATGATAATTCTATTTTTATTTCTATTTCTGATATTCAAGATAATTATCTTTCCGGCCTGCCAATAGACAGCAATGGGTTATATATTGCTTATAATTTCGTATCAATTGCAAATAATCCTTTTAATGTGGAATCTAAAATTGTAAAATCAAAAAATATTAATAAAAATAAAGCATTTACAAAATTTCTAAACTATTCAATTCCCGACGAAACAAAACGAAATGATAATTATACAATTACTCATATAGGAACATACAAGGGAATTGATTTATATCAGATAAGAATTTATCCTGCATATATTAGCAAAAAAAGATTTAAACTAATTGACGAACAATTTATTTCAATTAACTTTGAAAATGAAATAAAAATTAATCATAATTATTTTGACTTAGATATTGACAAATACTTCCAAAATATTATCAATCATCAACACTTATCTTATTTTGCCTATCAAGTGAATTTAGATAAATCAATTATTAATAACAATAAGATATTAAATACTTTCCAAGATAATCAAACAGTACTTTATAATCCTAATTTGCATTATATTGAGATTAGCACTTCTGATGATGGTATCGGATTTATTCCAGTTAGCGAAGTACTTAAAATTTATGATGATTTATATGTATCTACACATGAATATAAATTTCTTCATTTAGCAAAAAATGGTTATGAAATTCCATATTTCGTTAATTCTAAAAATGGATTAATTAATCCAAACGATACTTTATTCTTTGAGTCATCAAGAAATAGTGGAGATACTACATATTATGATCATTATAATAAATATCAAAAATTTTATTTATTTTATGATAACAGCTATAACTCAAAAATTTTAACAACTCAAGAACATATTGCTACTTCTAATCATATTTCTCAGGTTGAGACAAAATTCCATTTTGAAATTGATAGCTTATATTGCGAAGGACAATTCGGAGATTCTAAAGACGAAAATTTTCTAGATCCCACTACTGGTAGTGGAGAGGGCTGGTTCGAATCAGATTTTCGTCCAAATTTATATCAAAACTATTATAAATCACCTGATACACTTAAAGAATATAATAAATTATTATTTCCTGCAAACAACTCAGAAATAGAATTTAAATTTGCATTTTATCTCACTAGAATAAATGAAAGATTAGAATATAATAACAACATAAAAACCGATATAAATAATTTATTTTCTAATACTGAGAAATACAAATATATACGTAATGATTATTATAGATATAACAACTCAATTGTAAATTCAAATAATTTATTATATGGAATAAATAATATAAAATATACTGCTATTCCCTTAAAAGAAGTATATACCGGTAATGGTACTGACGAAGATGGAGCTATGGGAGTCGATTATTTGTCAATTTCAGGAAAATTTCTTCCCATAGTAATTGATGATAAAATTACTTTTAAATTAGGGAATATTGATACTCCTAGCAATTTAGAGCTTTATCCCTTTTCATCTGATAAAGTGCTTGCAATCGATCCAGATAATAACTTACTATTCAATTATAACGCAGTAAAAGGGTATTCAATCTCTATTAATAGTAGCAATACTCTAAGCAAAACTGAATTTTATATTAATAATGTTCAAGCATATTCAGATAATAAAATTGGATTTCATTTATTATATTTAGATGAACAAAATAAGCCAATTGCTGAATCATTCGACCAAGATTTAATTGAAGTATTTGTTTCGAAAGTTAACAATATAAAGAACCAAAATTATATTGCAGTTGCAATCAATAAACTCAATTTGTCGAATACTGAACTTAACTTACTCAAAAGTATAAATATAAATACAGACAATTATAATCCGAATAACGCATTGGCTCTTATTATCGATAAGAATACAAAGAATTCAATTGGAAATATTTCCAGCAAAAACAATAATGAAGAAAAAATATCAAAATATATCGATTTTATTCCTGATAATAATGGCACAAAATATAAAATTTCTCTTTATCTTGCTACAGGACAATATGATCATATTATCGTCAGTGATTATTCTAAGCTAAATCACGTCATTCTTGAAAATACTTCAAGTACAAATTTAAAAGATACTGCAAATGAATCCAATTATTTAATAATATCATCAAAACAATTAGAAAAATCAGCTTTAAAATACAAAGAATATAGAGAAACTACTCATAAAAATATTAAAACAAATATCGTATTTGTAGAAGATATTTTCAAAGAATTTAGTTTCGGGAAACGCAACCCACAATTCATTAAGAATTATATTTCATACGCTTATAGAAATTGGAAAAATTATAAATTGCAAACTATTTTGCTTTTAGGAGATGCAAGCGTAGATCCACGCAAAATTGTTCAAAAAAGCAAAATGAATGATATAGTCCCATCATTTGGAATACCAGTGAGCGATTCGTGGTATACTATGATGGATGGGGATAATGATTATATTAGCGATATTAACATATCGAGGATTCCAGCTCAAATAAATCAAGACTTCGATAATTATTTCGAGAAATTAGTAGAGTTTGAAAAAAAATCAAATGCATCATGGAAAAATTCTGTTCTATTTATGGTTGGTGGAGAAAGTCTTAATCAACAATATGAATTTGATGTATATTTTATTAAAAGATTAATGGAGCAAATGCAGAAATCTAATATTTGTTTTGATTATGAAAAAATCAAAAAAAATATGGATAATAAAGTAAGTGATTCCGAAGGACCAAAAATTATCCAAGCTCTAAATAAAGGAAAAATATTTACATACTTTGTTGGGCATGGCTCTGCTGAAGTACTTGATATGGAAGGATGGATGCCAAATAATTTATCAAATTTCGGCAAAAATGGAATTTTCTATGCATCATCTTGTTCTATGGGTGCCTTTGGATTAGAAGTAAATTATTCTCGTTTTGAACAATTATTATTCGTTCCTAAAGGTGGTTTTGTTTTTACAATTGGCAATTCTGCTACTGATAGACCTGCATATAGCAGTATCATAACTGAGGAAACCTTTGTGTCAATTTTTGACAAAAATGAAAGAAACTTTTTGAAAGCATTTAATTATGGCAAAGCTCAAGCTCTTCAAAGATATCCTGATACAAGGGCTCTATTGGCATTAAAGAGATTTAGCTTGACAGGAACAACTCTTGGCGATCCACTAATTAACCTACCAATTGATACAATCGCAGAGTTATATCTTTTGCCTGAAGAATTTCAACTATCTAGCACATCCGGTAATTACACAATTACTGAAGATGATGAAAATATTATAATAAGTTTCACAGTTCGCAATGCCGGAATAAAAAATTTTGACACAGTAAAAGTAAATATTACAGATAAATATCAAAACAAAATTGATACTTTTAAACTTGTACTAAATTCAATTTGTCCTAAGCAAGAAATCCTAAATTTCATAATCCCAATAAAAGGAAAATTAGGACAGCATTTTCTCACAATTACTATTGACCCAGATTCATCTTTAGTAGAATATCGTCGCGATAATAATATATTATCTAGACAATTTGAAGTAGTACAAAATAGTATTTTAGCTCTCGAACCAATGCCAAATTGGAATTCCAAGACAAGCTATCCACATTTTAGGTTTATTAACCCAATTACTACATCTGATTCTCTTTCTTATGAGTTTAAATTGATTAGAGAGAACAATTTAGAAACTGTGATTTTTGCAAACAATAATAATATTGAAATTAGTGGAAATGTAATAGATTGGAAACCAAATATTACTTTAATATCAGGAGAGAATTACATAATCGAAGGTAGTTTTTATTCCTCTAAATTAGGAAAATCCTACCCCATAAATATTCCTTTTACCGCATCTACAGATCATTTAACTGAATCAGTTGAACACAAAATCAGCTTAAATCAATTAAAAAGAATTAATTTTGAAAATTTACAATTTAATGAAGATTCTAAATTACTCACTCTTCCAAATGATTCAATTAAAGTTGATTTTATGTCAATTGCTGGTACAGATAAGCTATATCCGCATAGAGTGTATAAAGGTATCTATTTAAATGTAAATGATAATTATTATATCTCAGAACCGATTTTATATGGTGCTTACATAGCAAAATTTAATAATGATTTTTCTAAGCATACTATTAAATATTTCAATACTTGGGGTGATTACGCAGAAGATGATGCTATTAAAGATAGTACTCCTATTAAATTTGTACAGTATTTAAAAGATTCTGTTAACATTGGCGATAATATTTTTATTGGTACTACAGGGAGTGCTTTTCGAGTATTTTCATTACATAAGAAATTGAAAACAGCTGGTTCTTGGGACACCTTAAAAACTATATTAAATAATTGGGGTGCACAATATGCAAATACTATTGACACAAGTACTATAAATAAATATGAACACGCATGGGATTATTCTTATGTCTTTTTCTCTCATATTGGAGATGGTTATAATTTAACTTATGACAAAGTAAATCTTAACGGAGATACAGCAAGAATAATTTCAAAATTACCAATTAAACATCAAAATGCAAATATTTCTTTTAATGTGAATCATATTGAAAAACTGAAAAACATTAAAATCAAATATAATAAAGCTAACAATTTGAAATTAAATCATATATTGCTCGGAAAAAACACTTCCAACAATCAAAATGAAATATTAAAAGACTTTTCTAATTTGAATCTACATAATTCAAATTCACTTGATTCCTTTGTTCTTGAATATAAAGATATAGACAAATATCACGATTTTACTTTCCAATTCGAATTTTATTCAGCTATAGGCGAATTAAATAATTTTGAAATTAGCGAAATACAGCTTAATTATATACCTCTTGATGAAATAAATATTACTCAAACTAATACACTTAAAAATGACCTTCTAAAAGCTGACCCTGACTCAATATTTTTAGAAATAAGAAATTTATCACTTAGGAAAAATATAGATTCCCTTAAAGTAAATATATCAGTAAGCGACAAATCAAATATAATTGACAATTATGATACTTTATATATGGGATTGACCCCAAATTTAACTCTGAAATATTCTACAAATTTAATCACTGATAATTATTCTGATACTATAATTGTAAATAGCAAAGTAAATGTAGTTAATAAAAATGATATTTATTTCTTTAATAATAATGTAATTCAAAATCAAATTTTTGCAAAAGATACAATAAAACCGACTATAGAATTAGAAGTTGATGAGCATTTAGTATCAAATAATGAATTCGTTGGAAAATACCCACAATTTAAAATTTTAATCCGTGATAATTCAAAAAAGGCAATAAATTCTGATGCAAATATAAGAACAAAAATTAATTTAAAATATGTCTCTGCTGATAATATGCAGGTCTATGAATTTAAATCATATCCTAAAGATACAAATTTAAGAGCAACATTAATTTTCAAACCTGATTCTTTAGATTACGACGAAAATTTAGTTAGAATAATTGCAGAAGATGCTAACCAAAATAAAGATACTGTTTTATATAGATTAAATGTCAGCCGACAAGGCTATTTAAAGCATATTTCAATTTTTCCTAATCCTGCAAAAGTAAATTCCACAATATTTTTCAATTTTGCAGCTCCTTCGATTGATGGATATGCAAATATTGAAATTTATGACGCTATAGGTAGAACAATTATCTCTCAAAAATCAAAATTAAATATTGGGAATAATATTATCCCTATTAAACTCACTGGTAACAATAATGAAAAATTACCACTTGGAGTATATTATTACAAAATATCCATTATTAATACAGAAATTATTGCTGAACCTATGATTGATAAATTTGTAATAATAGAATAATTAATATGATTCAAACTTAATTTAAAATTATTATTTTTATATTAAAATATTTTAAAGAATTGGTATTTTTGTAGTATGTTTTTTAAAGATACAATTAATTCTTTATCACAAATTAAAATGAAATAATCAATCATAAAAGTGAAATTTAAAAATTGAAAATTATAAAAAATATATTTAAATTCATCGGTAAATTTATAATTTGGTGTTTTGTAGTTTCTATTGTTCTAGTCGCAGTTTATAAGTTTTTTCCTGTTCCACTCACTCCTACAATGATTTTACGAGTTATCGAAGGTGTAGCTGATGGGAAAAGTGTTGGGATTGATAAAGACTGGGTATCTTACGATGAAATTTCTCCAAATTTCTTTAGGGCAGTTATTTCAGCCGAAGATGCTCGATTTTTAAGACATAATGGGGTTGATTGGAAAGCTGTAGAAGCAGCAAAGAAATACAATGCTAGCAAAAAGGGCAAGAAATTAAGAGGTGCAAGCACTATTACTATGCAAACTGCTAAAAATACATTCCTTTGGCAAGGGAGAAACTATATTCGTAAAGGTTTAGAAGTTTATTTTACCTATTTAATCGAACCAATTTGGGGTAAAAAAAGGATTTTAGAAGTATATGCAAATGTAATCGAAATGGGCGATGGAATATATGGTGTCGAAGCTGCTTCCCAAGAGTTTTTTAATAAGCCAGCTAAGAAATTAACCAAAAGAGAAGCTGCATTACTTGCTGCAGTTTTACCAAATCCTCGAAAGTGGTCACCAGCAAAACCAACAAAATATATAAATAAAAGAGCCTCTTTTATAAGTGGCAGAATGAACTCAATAGCATTACCTAAGGATTAATCTATATGTCTCAAGAAAAACTTACACCAATGATGAAGCAATATAAGCAAATCAAAGAAAAGCATCAAGATTCAATTTTGCTTTTTAGAATGGGTGATTTCTATGAGACTTTCTTCGAAGATGCTGTTATTATGTCAAAAGTTTGTGGAATTACTCTAACAAAACGAAATAGCGGAGCTGATAATGCTAATTTAGCAGGCTTTCCTCATCATCAATTAGATGTATATTTGCCTAAATTAGTTAGAGCTGGACATAGAGTAGCTGTATGCGATCAACTTGAAGACCCCAAATTTGCAAAAGGTATTGTTAAACGTGGAATAGTCGAAATCGTTACTCCAGGCACTGCACTATATGATAAATTATTAGATAAAAGTAATAATAATTTTCTATGTTCATTATTTTTTACAATTGATAAAAAAAATAAATTTAATATAGGATTAAGCTATATTGATATTTCTACAGGAGAATTTAAATTATCAGAAATTGAAAATTCTAATCTAATAGCAATACTCGAAAATATTCACCCATCAGAAATTTTAATTAATAAATCTCAGTTTAAAAATTTAGAATTAGAAATAAAGCAACTTTCTTATGCTCCCTCTATCACAAAAATTGAAGATTGGATTTATGATGAGGAATTTTCTCGCGAAGCCCTGAACAGTCATTTTGGTACTAATTCCCTTAAGGGATTTGGCGTAGATAATTATTCACTTGGGCTGGCAGCTTCCGGTAGTATTATGCATTATATCAAAGAAACTCAATTCTCGGAATTATCGCAAATTACCTCTCTCTCCTATTATAATCCATTTGAATTTATGATTTTAGATTTTGCTACTCGCAGAAATTTAGAAATTATAAATTCTACATCTGATAGTAAAAACTCCTCATTGATTTATTATTTAGATAAAACTCAGACTCCAATGGGTAGCAGATTAATTCGCAAATGGATATCTCAGCCTCTATTAGATATAAATAAAATTAATCATAGGTTAAATACCGTAGAAGAATTATTGAATAATCAAAATCAATTCGGTGAAATTAGGTTTTTTTTAGGTAGAATATCTGATTTAGAGCGTCTCACTACTAAAATTTGCAATAATAGAGCAAACCCAAAAGATTTAATTTCTTTGAAAGAAAGCCTTGCAATTATTCCTAATATCATTGAAGTTATAGATTCTAATCATTTATCTCATTTAAAAAAAATCTCTGATAAATTGCATAATTTCTCTAAACTTTACAATTTAATTGAAAATAATATTTTGCCCGAACCATCTACAAATTTGGGTAGTGGAAGAGTTTTCAATTTTGGTATTAATGATGAATTAGATTCTTATGTAAATGCAAAATATAATGGAAATAAATGGTTAGACGAATATCAAGAAAATCAAAGAAAAGAAACCGAAATACCATCTCTCAAAGTTTCATTTAATAATGTATTTGGGTACTTTATAGAAATTACTAAAACTCATAAAGATAAAGCTCCTCAAACTTATGAAAGAAAGCAAACATTAGTAAATGCTGAGAGATATATCACTCCTGAACTAAAAGATTTTGAAAATAAAATATTAGCTGCTGAAGAAAATATTTTAATAATTGAACAAAAATTATTTAATGAATTATTAAAAGAAATTTCTGAAGAAGCAAGCAATATTCAATCCTCAGCAATGTTAATAGCTGAAATTGATTGTCTCCAAAGTTATGCCTATGTATCTCGAGAATATAAATATTCAAAACCAATTATCGACGATTCTAAGAACTTTGAAATTATTGATGGAAGACACCCCGTTGTAGAGAGATTACTACCAGTCGGAGAGAAATATACTCCAAATTCTACGATAATGAATAAAGAATCTTTTATTCATATAATTACTGGACCGAATATGTCTGGTAAATCATGTTATCTAAGACAATTAGGTTTAATTGTATTAATGGGACAAATTGGTTGCTTCGTTCCAGCTAAATCTGCTAAATTTGGGCAAATAGATAGGATTTTCACTCGAGTAGGAGCTAATGACAATATTTCGTCTGGAGAAAGTACATTCCTAGTGGAAATGCAAGAAACTGCAAACATTATGCATAATGCTACATCCAAAAGTTTGATACTATTAGATGAAATTGGTAGAGGTACAGCTACTTATGATGGTATTTCAATTGCATGGTCAATTACTGAGTATATTCACAATATTCTTGGTGCCAAAACTCTTTTTGCTACTCATTATCACGAATTAAACGAATTATCTGAAATTTATACAAGTGTTACTAATTATCAGGTGCAAGTAATTGAAACTAAAGAAAAAATACTTTTTTCACATAAAGTAATCGAAGGTGGAGCAGATCACTCTTTCGGTATCTATGTCGCTAAAATGGCTGGATTGCCAAGCTTTATTATTTCAAGAGCGAATGAAATTCTAATTTCTTTAGAAAATTCATCTAATGATGATGATATTTCTAAGCCTATCAGCACAAAATCTGTTCATACTGATAAAATACCTCGCAAAAGCAAACCAAATGAAGATATTAGTCAAATTTCAATTTTTGAAATACGCGATGATTTATTAAGAGATAGATTACGCGATGTTGAAGTCAATAATATTACACCTTTCCAAGCTTTAGAAATAATAAAAGAAATAAAAGAAAAGTTCGTATAATCTAAATTTTTTCTTTTTTTATCCATATTTTTTTTTTGATTTTAATTTACTTCGAAATATTTTTCCATATTTATTGATAATTAAGAAATATTTTCATAAATTTGAACTTTGATAATAAATTCTTTTTTGTAAACAATTAATAATTTTGATATGAGTGTAACTGTTATTGTAGGTTCGCAATGGGGTGACGAAGGTAAAGGAAAAATCGTAGATTTGCTTGGTAAAGATGCACATTATGTAGCTCGTTACCAAGGTGGAGCCAATGCTGGTCATACTATTGTAATTGAAGGTGTTCAATATATTTTGCATCTTATCCCGTCTGGGATACTTTCTCCAAATACTAAATGTATTATTGGTAATGGCGTCGTTATAGATCCTATTGCTTTAATGGAAGAAATCAAAATGCTAAAACAAAATAATATTGATATAACAGGTAGACTTTTCATTAGTGAAAAAGCTCATTTAATAATGCCATATCATAAATTAATTGATTCAGCATCAGAAAAACAAAAATCTGATAAAACTGCTATTGGCACAACAGGAAGAGGTATTGGTCCTGCATATAATGATAAAATTAATCGTTGCGGCATTAGAATATTAGATTTAATGGATAAAGCAATTTTTGAAGAGAAATTAAAACAAAATGTTAAAGAAAAAAATTCAATATTAGGTAGCTTGTTTAATTCTCCTCAATTGGATATTAACCATATATTAGAAGAATATAGCAAATTTGATGATTTAATACGTCCATTTGTAGCAAACACTACATTGATGATAAACGAAGCAATTAATAACAACGAAAATATTATTATCGAAGGTGCTCAAGGAGCTTTATTAGATGTAGATCACGGTACATATCCTTTCGTTACAAGTTCTAATCCAACTACTGGTGGTGCTTGCACAGGGTTAGGTATCCCTCCTACAAAAATTAATAAAGTGATAGGTATTACAAAAGCATATACTACCAGAGTAGGAAATGGTCCATTTCCTACAGAATTATTAGATGAAACCGGGACAAATTTACAACAATTTGGGCATGAATTTGGTGCAACGACAGGAAGAGCAAGAAGATGCGGATGGTTAGATTTAAACGCTCTCAAATATTCAATTATGATAAATGGTATTACAGATATTGCGCTGACTAAATTAGATGTCCTAAACCATTTTGATGAAATTAAAGTATGCGTTTCATATAAATTAGGTGAAGAAGAAATCAATTATTTCCCAAGCGATATTAAAAGACTGGAAAAAGTAACACCAATTCTAAAATCATTAAAAGGATGGAAAAAAGACCTATCCGGAATTAACTCCTTTGAAAAATTGCCTATTGAAGCCCAAGATTATATTTCATTTATTGAAAATTTTACTGGTGTGAAAATTACATATATTTCAATTAGTCCTGATAGAAAAGATACAATTATTAAATAATATAATTTTAAAAAAATAAAAGGTATAATTAATGGCTGAATTAAAAGGTTCAAAAACTGAACAAAATTTATTAAAATCTTTTGCTGGAGAATCTCAAGCACGCAATAGATATGAGTTTTTTGCAAAAGTTGCTAAACAAGAAGGTTATGAACAAATTGCTGCAATTTTTCAACTAACTGCTGACCAAGAGAAACAACACGCAAAAAGATTTTTTAAATTCCTCGAAGGTGGAGAAGTTGAAATCACAGCTTCTTATCCAGCTGGAAAAATTGGCACTACATTAGAAAATTTAAAAGCTGCTGCAATGGGTGAAAATGAAGAATGGACTGATTTATATCCTAAATTCGCTGAAATTGCAAAAGAAGAAGGATTTAATGAAATCTCTGCTGCTTATAAGCAAATTGCAAAAGCAGAATCTGAACACGAAAAAAGATATAATGCTTTAGTTAAAAATATTGAATCAAATCAAGTATTTGAAAAAGAAGAAGAAGTTTCTTGGGTATGCAGAAATTGCGGTTATGTTCACAAAGGCAAAAAAGCTTTAGAAAAATGTCCTGCTTGTTTACACGATAAAGCATTCTTCGAAGTATATGATGAGAATTATTAAAATCTAACTAATTCTAAAAAAATAAGCCTTACAAAGAATGTAAGGCTTATTTTTATTTGTTATAAAATTGTAATTAAGCAATTAATCTAGTCGGCATCACAAGCATAATTGAATCATTTAGCTTATCTATTGCTGATAATAAAACTGGTTTCGTAGGATCAGAAATAAACATATAAAAATTATCATCTCCTTCTATTTGATCTAAGTGAGTGATAGCTTCTTCTAAATATTTCACATTAAAACCAATTGTCATTTCTTCTCCTGTGAAATCACAAGCAAGAGTTTCCATACCTTTATTCCCGGCATCTTCATCTTCTCCACTTACAATTAAATGATCGCTATAAAGTGATAATTTAATTTGATGTGAAATTGAGCTAGTGAAAATTGATACTCTTTTGATTTTTTTTAATAAATCATTACGTGAAGCAGTTAAAATTAAATTATTATTTTTTGGGACAACTGATTCATATGGTGGAAATTTCTCATTAATTATTTTAGTAATAAAAACAATGTTATCGAAATCAAATCTTAAATTTGTGAGATTTTTAAAATTTGAGATTGAAGATAATATTACATCTCCTTCCACTTTCTTAAGTATTTCTGCAGAATTAGCCGGGATAATTACATTAAAATCTTCAGGAAATTTATGTTCACCAGCTTTTGCTACTACTCTAACTAGCCTAAAGCTATCTGTAGATACTGCATAAGCTAAATCGCCCTTAAATTGAAGAAATACTCCTGTCATAGCAGGTCTAAATTCATCTGCAGATACCGCAAAAAGTGCGTTTCCTGCTAATTTCTGTATATCTTGGGCTTTTAATATTGCAATTTTAACGTCATCGTTTTCTTTTATATGATTTATATCAGGTTTCTCGGTATCAAATAATTCAGGTAATCTTAGATATTCATCTGAATCTAATCCTTTCATATCATAAGTACCAGCTTCTGATTTTAGAGATATTTCCAAATTACTTTGATCAACTGAAAATTCTAATTCCCCTACATTATCCAAAGCTTTTACGATATCAGATAATTTCTTTGCAGGTACTAATACTGAACCATCTTCAGTACCATTTACTTGACTTGTTGCTTTTAATATTATATCTTGGTCTGTAGCAATTAAATCTAAGTTATTGCCATTTAAAATAAACTGAAAATGCTCAAGCACTGGTAAAGTAGATTTGCGTGGAATAGCAGGAAGTATTTTATTTAACACTTTAGCAAATTCTGATAAATTTACAGTGAACTTCATATTATATACCTAATCTTTGTAATTTATAATTAATTCTTTATTTTTGCATTTATAAGAATGTAAATTACGAATTTTAAACCAAATAATAAAAGAAAAAATAATGTTGACTAAATATGGTACCGATAATATTATAGTTATGCTTGCTGTTGCAGTAATTTTATTTGTGATCCCATTTTTCATAGGGAAAAATTACACATATATAATTTTTATTACTTTAAGCTTAATTTTAGCTTTCTTTACTTTTTGGTTTTTTCGAGATCCGGATAGAAATATTCCTATTTCATTAAAGGAAGATGAAGCTTTAATCGTCTCACCTTGTGACGGAAAAGTACTACAAATAATTGATGCAAAAGAATTAAATTTTATGGGAAAAGATGTCAATCAAATAAGTATCTTTCTTTCTCCATTAGACGTTCATGTGAATAGAATACCAATTAAAGGAGTAGTTAAATATTTCAAATATAATCCCGGCGATTATATTATTGCTAATCATCCGAAATCAAGCGAGTTAAACGAACAAACTCATATAGGAATAGAAAATGACAAAGGAAAATTATTTTTTAAGCAAATCGTTGGTGTATTGGCAAGAAGATTAGTTTGGGATATCAAAGAAGGCGATACCGTTGTGGCTGGAAATAGGTTCGGAATGATGAAATTTGGATCAAGAATAGATATACTTTTAGATAAAAAAAGTGAGATATATGTAAAAGTCGGCGATCGTGTTAGAGCTGGCGAGACAATAATTGGAAAATTATAATAATTAGAAAATAATATAATAAAATGCAAATCACTCGATCAATAATTCCTAATTTATTCACATTAATGAATGCTTTTATGGGATTTAGTGCAATTATTAGCATTTCTCAAGGTAAATTGATGAATGGAGGATTATTTATTCTGGGTGCTGCTCTTTTCGATGGAATTGATGGCTTAATTGCTAGAATTTTAAAAGCGACTAGCGAATTAGGAGCAGAATTAGATTCACTTTGCGATGCAGTTTCTTTCGGTGTAGCCCCTGCATTTTTACTATATATTGGTTTTTTTCATCAATTAGGTGAATTAGGCATATTACTTTCATCATTACCTGCATTAGCTGGGATCACTAGACTTGCCCGTTTTAATTCTATGCTTACTTCATTTGAAGATAAATTATACTTTTTGGGTCTACCCATACCCGGAGGAGCTCTTACAATTTTATCATTTGAATTATTTTTTAAAAATACTTCTTATTATCCAATTGAGAATGACTTGCTATTGCATGTTTTGTTAGTTCTCATTGTAAGTTATGCAATGATTTCTACCATTAAGTTTGACAATATGCCTCGATTTACAAAAAAATATATTAAAAATAAACCAATTGTTTTTATTATATTTATAGTCGGAACAGTTGCATCAATTGCTACTAAAGGTGAATTTCTATTCCCATTTATGGCATTTTATATAGTAGTTAGTGCAATAAGACATTTTGTAATTTGGGTGAAATCTACTTTCGGTGCAGAAGATGAAATTGACGAAGGTGACGATAGTAATGATTTTACATACTTAGACTAAACAATTAAATAGAAAAGAATATAAATATTTAAATAATTAATATTAATAGAAAAAAATAATAGTTGGAGGTAATAAAATGAAATATAAAAGATTAGTATTGGCCTTGTCCTTATTTATAATTACTTTTGTTTACTTAGTACATCCCTATATGGAAAGCAAAATAGGAGGGGACGGCGACGGGGATCAGGCGAATAAAACGCCGGGAATAAAGGCCGATGTTCAAGTCAGCAATATTCTCGGCAGGCCTGCGCGCGAAACCATGGATCACAGCTGGTTCGGCTACCGCCTCGGGCGCGGGAAGCTCGAGCCC
>CALLXS010000062.1 GCA_937875295.1 uncultured bacterium
ACAGTAACCCATTTTTGGAGCTACAAATTTAATATTGTTTTTATTTGCTGAAGTTTGCATACTTTCTCGAAGGCCACTATTGGCGCTTACTCCACCAGCAATTACGACTGTTTTTGATTTAGCTTGCTTTGCAGCTTGAATTGTTTTATAAACTAATATATCAACAATAGCAGCTTGTACTGAAGCAGCAACATCAGCTTTTTGAGTGTCGTTAAGTCCATTAGGAAATTCTTTAGCCAAGAAATATCGAACAGAAGTTTTTAGTCCGCTAAAACTGAAATCAAAAGTTTTTGAATGCTTCATTGAGCGTGGGAAATCATAAGCTTTTGGATTACCAAGTTTTGCTAATTTATCTATTTGAGGTCCTCCCGGATATGGAAGATTCATTAAAGCTGCTATTTTGTCGAATGCTTCGCCGGCCGCATCATCAATGGTAGAACCTAGTATTTCATAATGATTGTATGAATCTACATTGAAAATTGCAGTATGCCCTCCACTTACAACTAAGCAGATTATAGGAAAAGCAATTTCTGGGTCTGATAAACAACCTGAAAAAATGTGTCCTTCTATATGATTTACTGGAATTACAGGGATATTATATTTTATAGAAAGACCTTTTGCGAAATTTGCTCCTACTATTAATGAACCTAATAATCCCGGTTCATTTGTTACAGCTATTGCATCTATTTGTTCAATTGCTACTCCAGCCTCCGATAATGATTCTTTCACAATATTTGAAATATGCTCTATATGGGCTCTTGATGCTAATTCCGGTACTACACCACCATATTTTGAATGAAATAATTGAGAACTTATTATATTACTTTTGACCTCACTATTTTCTATTATGGCAGCGGAAGTCTCGTCGCAAGATGATTCTATTGCTAATATTTTCATTTATATTATTAATTCTTTATTTTTAATGTTATAAGATTATTTAAAAAAATAATTTAGAATATTCATCTAAATCAATTTTTAGATATTCAAATCTGATTGGGTATTCTTTCCTTAATTTATCAAAAGCATCGCGTCTATCAACGCTATTTAACCAAAGAATGTCATTTAGTCGAAGCGAATCTTCTAATAATTGTCTACTAGAATGAATATTATTGTAGCACTCAGATAAGTTCTCATGCAATGAGTTTGAATTTTGGTTATTTATGATATTATTTATTTCTATTCTATCGAATTTATTAGAAAAATAATTTTCAAAATCATCTAATACCATATTTACCCCATTTATTTTACCATTATGAGAATATCCAGCTATATGCGGAGTTGCAATAATCGATCTTTGAATTAGTGGGACATTAATTTCTGGTTCATTCTCGAAGACATCTATTATAAGCTCAACGTCATCTCTTTGCTTTAGAAATTTTAAAAGATCATTTTCATTTATTACTCCACCTCGTGATGAATGAATTAAAAGCGAGTTTTTCTTGATTTTAGATAAATTCTCGTTTTGCAGTAAATTATAAGTAGGATATTTTCCATTAATATTTAAGGGTACATGGTTAGTAATAATATTTGCATTTTCTAATAACTCATCTAATTCGCAATATTTACAAACCTGTGGGAATTTATATCCCTCATCAAGTAGGACGGGGTCATTTACTAATATTTTAATTCCAATTTTATTGCAATAATATGCTACTTTTTTCCCGATATTACCTAACCCAATTATTCCAATTGTCAGCTTGCTTACGTCGATATGCTTATTGAAAGAATATAGCAAAATACCGAACATTACATATTCTGCTACAGAATTTGAATTAGCACCATTTGCAAACGAGAAATGAATATTATTGTTTTGCAAATATTCTACATCTATATGGTCGATACCGGAAGTTGCACTTGCTACGAATTTTACATCTGTATCTGCAAGTAAGTTTTCTGATACTCTTGTTGTAGAGCGTACGAATAATGAATTGCAATGCTCTTGAGCTAATGTCTGGCAATTCAATTCTCTACCCTTAAAGCAATATGTTTTATAATCTTTTTCTAATATTTCTTTTAAATAAGGTATATTTTCATCTATAAATATCGTTTCCATATTTAATTATTTTGTATATATCATTGTCAAATTATTTAATTTTATATTAATCCGTATCTTTTCCTCAAAGCCCATTCAGCAGCAAGTAACAATATGACCAACCCCAAAATCCACCATAAATTCCAGAGGGCAAATTCCTTTCGAATAGTTATTGAGCGCTCTTTAAATTTTTTATTTGCTTTAATATCTTTGATAATATTAGAAGAATTATTAGGCATATAAAATTTTCCACCACTTTGCTCTGCTAAATCTCTAAGTAATTGAGCATTCATACTTAAATTTTGATATTCAAGTACTATTTCTCCTACTGAAAATCTGCCAGCATCACTTCCAATTTTAAGACTCCCCTTAAATACTTCACCATTAAAGGAATATTCGCCCTCGCCCAATCCCTCGACATCTGTATAATATCGACCATTACCTATTGAATTGAGAACAATATCGCGTTTTATACCTTTGTCAGAATTAAGTTTTACTTTAACGGTAGCATCTTCGATTGGAATATATGAAGCATCATAAATTTGAGCGGTTACCCCTACTTTTTCGCCACTTGTATATTGTTTTTTTGTAGTTTTAATCGTAATGTTTTTATTTTGTCTATCGACAGAAAGCCATCGAATAGAATTTTGAATAAAAGTAGTAAATAAATCAGGAGCTGATGTATTACCTTTACTAACTTCTTGAGCATAACCCATTAATTTCCAACGAAATATTCCTGAAGCTAATATTGCTATTGACTTTTGATTTTGGAATACACGAGATAAAATCAGGGGATCTTTTAGTGGAACATTATTTATTTTTGATCCAGCAATTTTTTCGCTCTCTTGTTTAATTGTTACGAAATGTTCAGTTTTTATAATTGGAGGTAATGTATTCCATAAATCGAGGTCTTTGTCGCTACCGCTAATTCTTAATAATGGATGAGATGAAGCACTGACTGAAAAGTCCGGAGCGACAATAAATTCATTTGCATTCCCGCTGATAGTTGTAAAAGGTAAATATGGCTCCAATTGTGCTAATTTAGAGTAATTAATCGCAGAGCTTGACACAAAGAAAACAGGTTTACCATTTGAAAGCTCATTTTTTAACATTTGAATTATTCCATCTGGAGTCGATGAAATAGGGAAACCAATCAAGAAAAACATTTCTGCTTCTGTAAGTGCAATTTGATTAGGAGAATCTCCGTAAAATTCAGCTCCACTTTTTTGAGTATAAGTCTTTATTTCTACATTTTTCTCTAATTTTAAAATATTACCTATAAAAGATAGATCAGGCGAAGGAGAGCCTGCGAAAACAACTATTTTTCTTTTATTCTTAAGTACTTTAATATAATCAGAATTGTTATTATTTTTGTTAGTGATTTCGTCATCAAATGCTTTTATTTTTGCTGTGATTTTATGATCGCCTTCGGTCGTAGGTTTGTATTCAAATGATGGATTAAAATCTTGATTATTACTCGAAATTTGAAGTTCTTTAGTTCCGATTAATTTATTGTTTTCGTATAGATTTACATTAATTACACCAGAGGAATAACCAGAAGTTTTTATCGCTACATTTATCGGTACTTCGTCTCCTAAATATGCTATTTCATTTGCAAGTATTGATTCCACGGAAATATCTTTCACTATCGATGAATCACCTATTCCTATTGTATATATTGGTTTATCTAAAACAGTAACGTCATAAAGTGGGTTATTTCCAGTATTAAATGAGCCGTCTGAAATTAATATTCCTGCCCTATAATTCTTATCATTGTTAGGAATCAATCTTCTAATTACCTTTGAAATATCAGTTGCTTGGCCATTCAATTTTAAACTATCTTTATTAAAATTAATAACCTCGAAAATATCTCTATCAAATAGATAAGTAGAAAGCAATTCCGGATCTTCTTTTAGAATACCTGTTGCTTCAATTACATCTTTAATTTGCTTATTTCTGTCAATTTTAGCATCTTTTATTCCTGACGACAAGGAATTGTCTATAAAAACAGCAATCTTGGGTTTGATTACATCACCAAAAATGCTAGTAAATATTGGTTCAAATAAAATAAACATCAACAAGGCTAATGATGATGCCCGTAGGGTAGTTAATAATATTTTTTTCCATCTGGAAAGCTGCGGAACTGTAAATCTATAGTAATAAATTGATAGCCCAATAATTATAAGAGCTAATAATATTACAAAAATCCAACTTCCATTTATTCCTAAATTAAATGAATTCATTATAAGCGTGTAATTTCCTTTAATATTTCTAAAGCACACTGATGTTTGGTCATTGGTGGAAATTCTTTCAGGATATTCTCTTTGTTAATGAGAGTAATTGTATTATTATCTCCACCGAAGCCACTATCAACTTGATTTGCTTTATTTGCAACAATCATATCACAATTTTTTCTTTCTAATTTACTTTTGGCATTTTCAATCATATTATCTGCCTCTAAAGCAAATCCTATTAATCTTTGTTCTTTGGTTTTAGCTTTTCCCACATCAGATAAAATGTCTTTTGTCTTTACCAATTCAATAATTAGTTTTTCGCCTGTAATTTCTTTTTTTAGCTTTCCTTCGTGTTTTACGGCAGGAGTAAAATCTGCTACAGCAGCGGCTAAAATTATTATCGATGCTTCAGCTAAATATTTAAAAACTTCACTGTGCATTTCATCAGCTGAAGTTACATTCACTCTATAAACATTTTTAGGCGTATCGAGATGCACAGGACCAGCTACAAGTACTACTTCAGCACCTAACTTAGAGGCTTCTTCAGCAAGTGCGAATCCCATTTTACCACTTGAATAATTCCCAATGAAGCGGACATCATCTATTTTTTCATAAGTTGGGCCAGCATCGATAAGAACTCTTCTACCTTTATAAAAATCTTCGGGAGTAAGGATAACTTTAGGTTCGTAATTAGTATTTCCTTTTTCTTCTGTTTTTTCTTGAGATGTTGATTCTACACTTTCTGCTGTGTTTTGAGATTGATTGTCTTTGCCGTATTGGTTTTTCAGAACTTGTAAATCTATATCAGTATTTAACTTAATATCATCGCTTCTTTGCTCGATATATTGTTTTTCAATATAATCGAGTTTCATTTTATTTATATCTTCGATATTTTGTTTAATTTTTTCAGGAGAAGAGTTTTGCGTAAAGTTATTATTTGCACTTTTGTTTTTATCACTTTTAATAAATTCAATCTTAATATCTTGCTGAATAGGATTTTCTTCAGAGTTATTTGATTTTTGATTATTTAAAGCAGAATTTTGCACCGCCATTATTTACTCCGCTATCTTATGAATTACTATTTAAACTTATTTTTTATTTTAACTATTTTGATTTTTTCTATTATTTAATTCTGATTTATTTTGCTTTTTATTAATCTTAATTTTTTCAAAAGTAAAATATTTAACAACCTTAGTTTTATCTTGCTTAGGTTTAATTTTGCTAAAATCATATTCTTTGATTTCTATCATTTTAATTCTTTATATTACTTTTATAAAATTATAATAAACTATTTATTACATAACCTAAAATTACATTAAATTCTGGGAATCTGCCAGGACCTACTAAGCCAGAAGACAAATCACCATCATCGGGTGGAATAATTATTGACCCATCATTTTCTACAATTTTCGCATTTCGCTGAGTAGATGGATGTAACCACATATTTGTATCCATTGCCGGAGAAATTATTAATGGAGTATTTTTTTCTAAAGCAAAGCAAACCGCAATTAGTGCATTGTCAGAAATTCCATTTGCAATTTTCCCAAGAGAAGAAGCAGAGCATGGTGCAACTAACATGACATCACACCATCGAGCTGCGTGAATATGCCATGCACCTTCATTCATAACTGATTTATCAAACATATCCATTATAACCGGGTTGCGTGATAAATTTGATAATATCATTGGAGATACAAAATTCTCAGCTGCTGGAGTCATTATAACTCTTACCTCAGAGCCTGCTTTAATAAATTCTCTTACTAATGCAGGAGTTTTATATGCAGCGATTGAACCTGTTACACCGAGTAATATTTTTTTATTTTTTAAAACGCCTAAATTAATATTTTCTTTATTGCTCATAGATATTTCCCTTTTATTAATGGAATTATTTAATAGAATTAAATATAGAAACTATTTATCATATATTAACGAAATAAATTAAATATTACTTTATTTTCAATATTGAAATTTGTGCTTATTAACTAAATATTAATCTAATTAAATATAACAAGTAGTGAGCGATATAGAATTTTAAGGTAACATAACAAATTGAAATTTTTCTCTCTTGATTTGTTTTAAATTGAATTAATAGAGAATAATTAAATTATTTTTCATTCAGCATTTCATATTAATAATATATATGCAATTGCATTAACCACCTGCCAGATTTATATTCAGAACATTGCAATATCCTATATTCTGCAATTAATTCAACAAATGGCATTATGAAAAATTTAGTTCCGATTGAACCTTGCCATACATTACTTTGCATTAAAAATCTTTTATCTGTCCAGTCCCAAAGCATCTCTGAATCACCATATTGACCTTTGACATTTAGCATTAGTCCGGGAGTAACTAAATATGTCAGCGCTGCTACATAAGATTGAGATGAGCGAGCAAAAGCCTTATTACTATTAGCAAATTTTAATACAAGCATAAAATCATTGTATGGAGTAAAGCCCATAAATGCATTATTATAGGTAAAAATACCACAATTTAAGCTCGATGCACCTATGAAGAATTCAGGGATTATATTTTTAATAAATTCGGGTCTAAAGACAGCACGCGCAGTAATTGTCTTATCATTATCAGGTACTAATGGCACCATATCTCCAAAGACTGATACTTCTTTAAGAGTCTGATTGT
>CALLXS010000063.1 GCA_937875295.1 uncultured bacterium
CCCCCGACCCCCTGCTTGTAAGGCAGGTGCTCTAGACCAACTGAGCTACTCGCCCATTATGAAAGAATTATGTACAGAAAGAGGGACTCGAACCCTCACGGCTTTAAGGGCCACTGGATTTTGAGTCCAGCGCGTCTACCAGTTCCGCCACTTCTGCAGACTCTAATATTTCAAAAAATGATTTATTAATAATTTTTAAAGATTTTGTGGGCGAGGAGGGAGTCGAACCCCCGACCCCCTGCTTGTAAGGCAGGTGCTCTAGACCAACTGAGCTACTCGCCCCAATCTTAATGATATGTATCAATGTACCATTATTACAGAATACAAAGTTAAGAAAATTCCATAATATGACAAAATAAAATTAATTAAAATGTTAATATTTCTTTAATATTATTGATTTTAAGAAAAAAAAATCATATTTTTAAGTTTATATATTATTTACTTTTTACATAATGAAAACTACAAAAGAAATTGGCAATTATGGAGAAGATCTTGCAAGCAAGTATCTTGTTCATAAAGGATATAAAATAATCAAAAGAAATTTTCACTTTGGGAAATATGGTGAAATTGATATTGTAGCAGAAATAAATAATATTCTTGTTTTTGTGGAAGTAAAAACGCGTACAAATACTGATTACTATGACCCAATCCTTTCAATTAATTATCCTAAACAACTAGCTCTAAGAAAGGCAGCTGAAGGATATTTATATGTAAATAAAATAAATGACAAAGAATGTAGATTTGATGTAGTTATAATTAACTTATCTCAAAATCCACCAAAAGCTAAACATTTTATAAATGTTATGTAAAAATAAATTGCAAAGACTATATAAAAATATCTGTCAATGCAAGCGAAATTCTATGAATTACTTTAATATTGTTCTTATTTTTTCCACTTTCTTCAAATGGATTATTTGATAAGTAAATTTGCTTAAATCCAAGCTTTATAGATTCATTTATTCTTTGCTCTATTTGAGATACTTGCCGAATCTCTCCAGTCAAACCAATTTCACCAATAAAAACAGTATTATTATTAATTGGATAATCCTTAAGTGAACTTATTATCGCCATAGCTATTGCTAAATCTACAGCAGGATCATTTATATATAAGCCTCCAGCTATATTTATAAAAATATCATTATTCCTAAAAGGCAAACCTAATCTTTTTTCTAATACAGAAATAATCATTTGTAATCTTCTTTGGTCGAAACCATTTGATACTCTTTGCGGAATACCATAACCTGATGGAGTGACTAAAGCTTGTACTTCAAGTAAAATAGTTCTACTTCCCTCAATAGTAGCTGAAATTGCGATCCCAGGTTCTTGAGAATGTCTTTGAGCAAGAAATAGTTCAGAAGGATTATTTACTTCTTTCATACCTTTATCTTGCATTTCAAAAATTCCAATTTCATTTGTTGAACCATATCGATTTTTTAATGCTCTTAGAATTCTGTAGCTATATGTTTTATCACCTTCAAATTGTAAAACAGTATCAACTAAATGTTCTAAAATTTTAGGTCCAGCAATCATCCCATCTTTTGTTACATGACCAATTAAGAAAATTGATTTACCAGTTTGTTTAGCAGTTTGCATCATAAGCGAAGCACATTCTCTAACTTGTAAAATACTTCCGGGAGTAGAATCAGACCTTTCAGAATAAACAGATTGAATTGAATCGAGGATAATAATTTTAGCATCAGAATTTAAAATTGCAGAGTTAATATTTTCTATATTTGTCTCACACAGTATATTTAAATCAGGCGATATATTTCCTAATCTATTTGCTCTTAGCTTAATTTGATTTAATGATTCTTCACCAGTAATATATAAGGGATTGTTTTCAATCAAACTACTACTCATCTGCAAAAGAAGAGTTGATTTTCCGATTCCTGGGTCTCCACCGACTAAAATTAATGAGCCAGGAACGACTCCACCTCCTAAGACACGATCTAATTCATTAATATTTGTTTTAATTCTAAAATTATTTTCGGTGTTAATGTCGCTAATTTTTAATATATTTGTAGTAGTTATAGTGTTTGATTTAGCTTTATTAAAATGGTTTTTGTTGTTATCTTCAATCACTTCTTGGAAAGTATCCCAAGAATCACAAGAAGGACACTTCCCTAACCATTTAGCAGAGCGATAACCACACTCATTACAGTTAAAATAAGATTTTTTTTTCATTTTTATTTAATTAGTTATAATTCGATTTTTTTGATATTTCAAAGTAAAATTATAGAAAATATTATATTTCGACAGTAAAATTAAAAACTAATTGTAAATTAGCCAAACTTTTCTTAATTTTGACATCATATTTTTGAATAAATTAAAAATTATAATGAATTTAGTTCCAGAAAAAATATTAGAGATTGTAAAGGATATTGATTCTACAGCTATTGAGACAATTCATAGAAATCAATTATCAATCACAGTGCAAAAAGAAAATATTATCCAAATTCTTGATAAATTAAAGAATGATTCAATTTCTATGTTTGATTTACTTATTGATATTACTGCTATTGATTGGTTAAAACAAGAAAAACGTTTTGAAGTAGTATATATTCTCTATTCAAACCATTATAAAACATATTTAAGAATTAAAACTCCAATAGAAGAAAAAGATGCTTCAACTGAGAGCGTAACTTCAATTTATGAAAATGCTGATTGGTATGAACGTGAGACTTATGATATGTATGGAATTAAATTTAATAATCATCCTGGATTAAGAAGATTTTATATGCCCGAAGATTTTAAAGATCCTTCTACTGGAGAACCTTTGTATCCACTTAGAAAAGATTTTCCATTGCAAGGTGTACCTGATTCATTACCATTACCACCATACACAGAAAAATTTGGTGAAATTCAAAGTTAATTATTTTAATAGAAAATTAATATGACAAATATTTATATTGATGATGTAAAATACACAGTTAAGGATAATTTAAGCATAATAGAAGCTGCTCAATCCGTAGGAATATATATTCCCCATTTTTGCTGGCACCCTGAATTATCTGTTTCTGGAAATTGTAGAATGTGTTTAGTGCAAACTGGAATGCAAGGAAAGAACCCAGATGGCACTTTAGCTGTAGATGAAAATGGAAATCCAAAAATAAATTATGGACCTAAACTTCAAATAGCATGCGGTACAAAAATAACCGAAGGCATTCGCATTAAAACTAAGAATGATATTGTGATAAATGCTCAAGAAGCAATTATGGAATTTCTATTAGTTAATCACCCACTGGATTGCCCAATATGTGATGAAGCCGGAAATTGTAAATTACAAGAATATGCTTATAATTACTCTAATGGTGAAAGCCGATTTTTTGAAGAAAAAAATCATAAACCAAAAAGAGTATCTTGGGGTGATAATGTCATTTACGATGCCGAAAGATGTATAACATGTTCAAGATGTATTAGATTTGCTAAAGAAGTAGCTAAAGAACCAGTTCTTTCTTTTACAAATAGAGGCGATAAAGTATTTGTTCATTTAGAAACTGATAAAGAATTTAATAATCCATATTCGATGAATGTAATCGATATTTGTCCTGTAGGAGCTTTAACAAGCAAAGACTTTAGATTTAAAGCACGTGTTTGGGATATGAGTTTCAGTGACTCTATTTGCAATAGTTGCTCAAGAGGATGTAATATTAAAATTGGTGTTAGAAAAAATGATATTTTACGCTTAGAACCTAAACAAAACGATAAAGTCAATAAGCATTGGATGTGTGATTACGGTAGATTAAATTATCAAGATATTAATGAAAACCGAATTAAATCACCAATGATTAACAGAAATCAAGGACTCGAAGCAGCAAAATGGGACGATGCAATTAATGAAACTGTAAATTTGATAAAGCAATATAAAAACAATGAAATTTACTTTATTATTTCTCCATTCCAAAGCAATGAAGCCCTTTATTTGACAAATAAATTCTTACATAGTTCCTTTAAAAATTCAAACTATGGTTATTTTGAATATTTAGATGAGTCTTTTGCCGATGATTTATTAAAAACTAACGATAAATCTCCAAATCAAAATGGATTAAAAAAATTAATTGCTGATGCTGAAAAAATCAATATAGAAAAACTTAAAGAAATTATTAAAAATAAAAATATTAAACTTTTATATATTTTTGATACTCAACTACATAATATTTCTGGAATTGAGAAAATTTTTAATAACGAACTTAATATAATTTCACATTGTACTAATCTTACTTCAATTGCACAACATTCTAAAATTGTGTTGTCTTCTGCTTATTTTGCTGAGTCCGAAGGCACAATTTCTAATATTGATGGAATTGTACAGTATTATGCTCCTGCTCTAATTAATACAGAAAACCAAAGATATATGGGCTTTCAAATGAGCAGATTAGACAAATTCGGTGCCAAAGAAGATAGATGGATGAAGAATAATGTTAGGGATATTCGCTCAGATTGGAGAATTATTCAGCTTTTAGCAAATAAATTCTCAGCTGGTTTTAATTATTCAAATTCTGAAAATATTTTTGATGAAATAGCACATCATATTCCTCATTTCAAAAATATGTCATATGCTAAACTAATCAAATTTAGTGGTTTAAAGATTGGCGACGAGATTTCAAATTTATCAGAACCTGCTTTTTATAAAACAAATTTTATGAAATTTACTAATAGTTAATTATGGAAACATTTTTATATATTTTATTGATGTTCGTGATAAAAATTGCTATAGTATTAGCAATTGCCTTCACTGCTGCCGCTTCTGCTGTATTTGCCGAAAGAAAAGTTGCTGCATATATTCAATGTAGAATTGGTCCAAATAGAGTTGGTCCAAAAGGACTATTACAACCATTTGCAGACGTTTTAAAGCTGATAATGAAGGAAGATATTGTCCCTTATGAAGCAAATAAGGTATTTCATAAAATAGGTCCAATGATAACTCTTACAGTTGCATTTGCAATTTATGCAGTTATCCCATTTGGTGATTTCTTTTATTTAAATGGTGAAAAAGTCTATTTAGGGATTGCAACTTCTCCAAATATCAATATTGGTGTTTTATTTATTCTCGCAATGACAGGATTAAATATTTACGGAGTTACTCTCTCTGGATGGAGTTCAAATAATAAATATTCACTCTTAGGAGGAGTACGATCTTCAGCCCAAATGGTCTCTTATGAAATAGTAATGGGATTGGCTTTAGTTGGTGTTATATTAATCACAGGTTCTTTTGGACTTACTGATATTGTAAATCATCAAGATAATTGGAAATGGAATTTATTTTTAAATCCTATTGGATTTCTACTCTATCTAACTGCATCTTTTGCAGAAACTAATAGAACACCTTTTGACTTCCCAGAATGCGAGCAAGAGCTTGTAAATGGTTTTAATACTGAATATAGTGGTATGAAATTCGGTATTTTTTATTTAGCAGAATACATCAATGTTTTCACTGTTTCATTAATAATGTCTCTTTTGTATTTAGGAGGATGGACTTTACCTTTTCCAAGTGAATGGATTGGATTAGAAGCTGGTTCATTTTGGTTATCTTTAATTCAATTAGTAGTATTATTAGTAAAAACTTCTTTATTAGTATTCTTCTTCTTCTGGGTGAGATGGACTATCCCAAGGTTTAAATACAATCAATTAATGGACTTAGGTTGGAAAGTATTCTTACCACTTGGATTATTAAATATTATTCTTACAGCTATTGGTGTATATTGTTTCAAATAAAATAAGATAGTAATATAAATATGAAAATAGATAAAGTAACTAAAAGAGAAAAATTAAATTTCCTCGAGAAATTGTATATCCCTGAGATAGCAAAGGGGCTTACTCTCTCGCTAAAATATATGTTTGCTCCTAAATTCACTCGGCAATATCCAGAAGAAAGATGGGAACCTTTAGGCTCATATCGAGGCAGACCTGTATTAGTAGAGGAAAATGGCAAAGAAAGATGCGTAGCTTGCGGTTTATGCTCAAGAGTATGCCCTGCAGTAGCAATCGAAGTACAAGCAGCAGAAACTGCTGATGAGAAAGAAAGATATCCAATATTATTTGAAATAAATATGCTTAGATGTATTTATTGTGGGTACTGCGAGGAAGTTTGTCCTGAGGAAGCCATTATAATGAGCCAAGATTATGAACTTACCTTCTCTAGCAGAGAAACTGCAATATATGATAAAAGTAAGTTATTAGTTCCAAAAGAAAAATTAACTAATCAACTTAGATTTTTAATTGAATATAGAAATATTTAATTTTCCAAAATATCGTAATAGTAATTTAAAGACGTAATATTTTTATTATGTCTTTTTTTTAAAATTTTTAAAAATATTTAGTGTAAATGATAAAAGAAAAAATAAAAGTAGCTTTTACATCTGTATTAGCTGCAATAGTAATTACTGCAGGAAAATTGATTGTAGGTATTTTAACTGGAAGTTTAGGAATTTTATCAGAAGCTTTGCATTCCGGATTAGATTTAATTGCTGCGATCATCACATTATTTTCTGTCAAAATTTCTGATAAACCTGCTGACAGAAATCATCATTTTGGTCATGGAAAAATTGAAAATTTATCTGCTTTTATTGAAGCCTTACTATTGTTAGCAACTTGTGCATGGATTATTTATGAGTCAATTAATCGCTTATTGTCAGGTAATTTCATTATTGAAGTAACGATATGGAGTTATATCGTTGTAATTGCCTCTATAATAATAGATTTCTGGAGATCTAGAGCATTAATGAAAACAGCAAAAAAATATAATAGTCAAGCCTTAGAAGCTGATGCTTTACATTTTTCTACTGATATTTTGAGTTCTTCTGTTGTTTTATTAGGTTTAATTTTTGCAAATTATGGTATTCATTGGGCTGATAGTGTGGCTGCATTAGGTGTAGCATTAATCGTAATTAAAGTATCTTACAACCTTTCAAAGCGTGCTGTATTAGTACTTCTCGATTCAGCTCCACAAGATATATATGATGTAGTAAATCATACCTTAGATAATATGACTGAGATTAAGAAAGTGAATTTAGTCAGAATTAGAAATTCAGGTGCAGATTATTTTATTGATATTACAGCTGAGGTAGATAAAGATTTACCTTTTGTAAATACTCATAAAATTTCAGATAAGATTGAAGATGCAATTAAATCAAAAGTTGATAGAAGTGATGTAACAGTACATTTAGAACCTCATTTATAATTTGATATAAATTAAGTATTAACTTTTTTTTGAGAAATAAAAAGATTTATTATAAATTCCAAAAGTTTTTAAAGTAGCTATTAAAAAACTATCATCTTTTAGTATAAATTCTTCCACTTCTACATTTGATTTGTGTCTTAGTAATATTTCATAATTTAAAATTTTAATAATATCTTTTTTTTCATTATCGAATGAATTAATAAAATAATTATTAATGTTGTCTATCAGTTCATCTATCTTTGATGAAATTACTTGGTTATTATATGTTTTTTTGAATTCTTCTAATTCAGAATTACTTATAATATTTAAATTACGAAAAGAATCTATTGCAAAGTATCTAAAATTTCTAAAAAGATTATTATCACTTTCAGTAGGAATTTTATCTATATTAAAATATATATAATCATTAGCAAAATCATTAAAGACATTCCTTTTAAGTAGTTCTAAAATTAATGGTGAATATGAAGAATCTTGCACAATTATATCAGGAATAATGCCTTTTCTTGCATTCATAGAATTTGATTGTTGAGAATCAATTGCAATTGATTTTTCACTAGAAAATTTTGGATTGTAATTAATAATATTAATATCTCTTCCTTTTGGAGATATAAACCTTTCGGTTGTAATTTTTAATGATTTGTGAGACGAAATATCTCGTAATATTTGACTTATTCCTTTACCTGTAGTGTAATAACCTATCACTTTAGCTCTATTATAGTCTTGTAGAGCCACTGTTAAAAATTCGCCAGCACTCGCAGTATTATTATTTACAATTAATGCAATCGAAATATTTGTATCAATAGGTTGTTTTTTTGTAAATATTTCAATTTTCTGATTATATTTATTTATCATTTTACCAAAATATTTACCAACAGGAACAAATAATTCAAACACATCATAAGCAGATTTCATCAATCCACCACCATTATTTCTTAGATCTAAAATAATACCTTTTAAGTTGTAGTTTGATTGAATTTTAAATTCGTTATATGTTGAAATAATATCATTTCTTGTATTGGTAGTGAAATTTTTTAATTGAATATATCCAATTGAGTCATTAATTAAACTATAAAAAGTAATTCCTTTATCTGAAATTTTTGCACGATCGATTATAAAATCTAATGTATCTAATTTTTTAAATCCTCTTATAATTGTAATTTTTACTTTAGTACCAATCTCTCCTTGTAATTTGGAATTTAGATCCTCATTTACATCAACAATTGAATCATCAATTTTTAATATTCTATCCCCTACTTTCATTCCTGAAAGTTGCGCAGGACTTTTATCAAGTAAATAATTTATATAAATTTTATCTTCTTGTTTCTCTGTATTAATTCCAATTCCTATAAAGTTTTTTCTCAATAGTTTCATATAAGGATTGGATTCAGATTCATTAAGGTATTCGGTATAATCATCTAAAGAATTTGTCATACCTTTAATTGCTTCGTCTGCTAATAGTTCTGGATCAATGTTGGATAAATGTTCTTCAATCAAAAGTTGATATGATCTTAGAATATTATTTAACCCAGAATTAATTTTCATTATTTGAATATTATTTAGAGAATCATTCTGAGCTGATAATACATTCATAAAGAGAAATATTATCGTTATAATATATTTGATAATTCTCATAAAATAATAATTACTTAATTAAATTTTAAATTATTGATTAGAAGAAATTTTAATTGATTCTACGGTAGAATATGGTATCGTAAATTTGCCAAAAGAATAATCATCGAATTCATATAATCCATGATAATCTGATCCGCCAGTGGCGATTAAATAATATTGACTTGCCAAATTTTTATAATACATTTTCATCTTTTGGTCATGAGTGGGATGAACTACTTCAATTCCATCGATTCCATAATTTAGCAATCTTTTTAATATATCTTGAGTAAGATTATGAGCAGGGTGCGCCAGTGATGCAATTCCACCGGCATCATTAATCAAAGAAATTGCTTCCTTTATAGGAAAATTTGCTTTTTCTACAAAACCGGGACGACCATTCCCCAAATACAAAAGAAATGCTTCCTTCAAATTACTTACAAAATTATTATTTAGCATTGCATTTGCTATATGAGGACGCGTTATAGGGGCTTCACCAGCAATTTCTTCTACATAGTCTAATTCAATATTTACTTTGACTTTAGTTAATCTTTGAAGTATTTTTTCGGCTCTTACTCTACGATTTTTTTTAAATAGCTCTATTTGTGTTTGTAATCTATCATTATTGATATCGAAATTATAACCTAATAAATGAAATTCTCTCTTTCTTTCGTGGCAACTAATTTCAATACCAGAAAGAAATTCAATGTCATAATTATCTTTTATCTCGTATGCTTTGATGCAACCATCAATAGTATCATGGTCAGTTATAGAAAATGCTTTAAAATTTTGATTCACGCATTTAATAAAAATCTCTTCAGGAGTTTTTACTCCATCAGAATATATTGAATGAATATGTAAATCGCAATTATCAAACATTTATTTACCTAAATCAATAAATTCTTGGATTACATTATCTACTTCATCAATAGAAATTATCTTACGTTCACCAGACTTTCTATTTTTGATTTCAATTTGATTATTTTGTAAATTTTTATTCCCAATTATAATTTGTAATGGTATCCCTATTAAATCGGCATCATTGAATTTAATGCCAGCAGATTCATCACGATCATCATATAATGATATATTTTGATACTTAGAATAAATTGTTTCGGCAAATGATTTTACATTTTCAAATTTATTAGGGCTTAGAGTAATTATATGAATTTTAAATGGACTTAATGGACCTTCCCAAATAATACCGGACTCATCAAAATGCTGTTCAATATAGCAAGCTAAAATTCTTTCAATTCCAATACCATAGCTTCCCATAATAATTGGAGATTTTTTCCCTTGAGCATCTAAAAATTCTGCTTTTAATGCTTCAGAATATCGAGTACCGAGTTTGAAAATATGACCTAATTCAATCGCTTTTACTACTCTTAATGGATGATTACAAGTTTGGCATAGTTCGCCTTCTTTTACTGTCCTTAAATCGTAAAATTCAGATATTTTTGTATCTCTATCAAAATCAATATTTTTTATATGGTAACCATCTTTATTTGCTCCAGAGATCATTCCATTAGAATGTTCTAACAGTTTATCTGCTATCATTCTTATGTTTTCTTTAGGATTGATTGGTCCTATAGAACCGTGAGATGCACCGGTATAAACTGCTAATTCTTCAGCTGTAGCTGGACGGAAATTTTTTGTATTTAATACTTTTAATAATTTTTCTTCATTTAACTCATCATTCCCACGCATAAATATGATAATCGGTTCATTTTCCACTATATAAACTACTGATTTAGCTAATCTATCTTCTGGAAAATTAAAATGTTCAATTAAATCATCTATTGTCTTGGAATTTGGAGTTGCAAATTCTTCAATTTCTGGATTATTTTCTAAACGTGAAATTACAGGTTCATTGGACGTAGCAACCTCGATATTTGCAGCATATCCACACTTATCGCAAACTGCACAAACGTCTTCGCCTGAATTAGATTCAACCATAAATTCTTGAGATTGTCTGCCGCCCATAGCTCCACTTGAAGCTCCGACTACAAAAAACTTTATACCGCATTTATCGAATATATTTCTATAAGCTTTGTAGTGTTTATCATAGCTTTCGTCTAATCCTTCTAGAGAATGATCAAGAGAATAAGAGTCTTTCATAATAAATTGCCTACCTCTAAGCACTCCAGATTTTGGTCTTGCTTCATTTCTGAATTTTGTTTGGATTTGATACCAAATTTGAGGCATATCTTTATATGATTTAATATGTTGTGCAGCGTGAAATGCTATAATCTCCTCGTGAGTAGGTGCTAATACGAGACCTTCTCTATTTTTAATATGAAACATAACATCACCCATTGCTTCTACCCTATTAGTTTGCTCCCAAATTTCAATTGGATTTAAAGCAGGTAATAGAAATTCTTGCCCACCAATGGCATCTAATTCCTCTCTAATAATCTCTTGGATATTTTTAAGTATTTTTAATCCTAAAGGTAAGAATGAAAATACTCCAGCTGCTAATTGACGAACCAATCCAGCTCTAAGCATTAGAATATGTGAAGGTATAACGGCATCAGCTCCAACTTCTTTCAAAGTAGGAATAAAAGTCTTATTTATTCTCATTTTATGATTTATTTAAGAATATAGTGAAAAATACAGATTACAAAATTAAGAATTTATCTTGTCATTTTACCAATAAAATTTATATCTATATTCTTTATCATTATTCTTAAGTACCATAATGTACATACCTGATGGTATATTAGGAAGAGTAATTACTGGATTTTCAATATTTATTCTAAAAACTTTCTCTCCCAATACATTATATATAAAACATTCATAATGTTGGATATTTAGGTTCAGAAATCTAATTTCAGGTTTGTTGATAATGAATTTAAAAGGATTATTGATAGTAATAGAATTCTCAGCTTTGGAAACAATTACTTTTATTGAATGAGGTTTTACATTTACTATATTACCATAAATTTTATCATCGATTAATCTATAATCAATTTTATTTGGTTCATCGGCTGAATTATAATCTAAATAGCTATCAGAATATAATTCATACACTTGATAATCATTGAAATTCTTTAATATTAAACTATCTATTGTAACATTTGCTTCCATATTGTGAGAGCGATTTAACATATAAATATAATGCCTACTGCTATCTTGCGAATAATTTGCAAATAAATAAGGAGTACTATTCCAAAAAATAAGCCCTTCAATCTTTTTGGGATCATATTTAGGAGAAACCACATCAATATTTAGGATTAAATCTCCTGTATGGTTCTTTAAAAATGAAATTGAATTATGCAATACCGTGGGGAATACTGTTCTTTTACCATTTGAATTGAAACCAATCCGAATATGATTTAATCCAAAAGTCTTTTCATAGAGCTCAAAAGTTTCAGCATAAACCATATTATTTATAAGAAAATTTGCTTGATATAATCCACCTTCTAATGCCGCATTTAAGTAATTAGTGTCTACCCAAGAGGGAATCTGAATTCTATAATCTAAATTATGTTCTGTAATGCTTTGTTTTGCAAATGGAAAATAATTATCTTTTTTTAACCAATCTGCAATTAATTTTATTTGATATTCTTGCGTTTCTGCCAGCACCATCATTACACCAAATCTATCATCTTCATTATATTTTACATTACTATCAGCTGGAATTGCGATGTTGGAAAAATGGTAACTATAATTATGACATTTTCCTATTGTATTTCTCATGCAGGCATCAAAAAAATCTTTGCTATCCCAAATATTCCCATCAATTAAAAATCTAATATTTTTATCTACTTTAATAATTTCATCATAGTACTTTAAGTATTTATTTACCATCCAAGTAGTATCAAACCATTGTTCATTACCTATCTCGCAATATGAGATATTATATGGTTCTTTTCTACTTAATTTAGCTCTTAAAGCTCCAAATTCTGTATGAATATCTCCATTACAATATTCAATATATTCTCTTGCGTCAATTTCATTGCCTTCTACTAAATTAAGTACAATATGCTTTTCAGCATTCATTTTTTCGCAAAAATTAACATATTCTTCTAATCCAAAATCCATTCTTTGATAATGTCCAGTCCATATCTTCATAGGCGATTTCCTTTTATCTATTGGACCAATACAGTATTCTAATTTATTAAAAATTGCGTCTGCAAAGATACCCCCTGGATAACGAATTATCCCCGGTTTCCATACTTCAAAATAATCATAAAAATCTTTGCGAATCCCATCTACATTATCGGCTCTCATTAAAGAGCATTCATCTATTTCAATATCACCTTTTCCACTAAGACCGATTTCAATAATATCAGAATGGCTCGCATTGAGTTTAGGAATTTCTAATGTATATTTTTTCCAGTCTCCACTTTGTGCTTTTATAGTACCAGAATAATAAATTTCCCTAGTTTTCGAAGACTTTAATATGATTTTTAATGTAGCAAGATTATTTGAATTATTTTTTAAATAAATGTAAAAGATATTTCCTTTATCCAGATCATAATATGTTTTTTGAGTAATACCGCAAAAGCTTGTATCTGTTTCGTTTAATAATCTAACGGAATACTCTCCATTTTCATTATATCCTCCTTTAATTAAAAAAATATTTTCGGGATATGCACTTTTTCTCCAATCTCTAAGAAAATCATTGTTTTTATCATCGAAACCTCTATCATAAATCTCTTGAGCCCATAACCCATAAGTGCCATTAATGAAATCATTTAAATATTCAAAAAAGCATCCAAAATAGAGTTTATGATTTTCTACCTTTATCGGTGCTTTAGTTGTATTTAATCTTATTTCTGCATTATATGAATTTGAAAATAAATTAATTTGTGAAATTAACATTAAGATGAAAGATAACATAATAACTCTATGTGCAAAATTATTATATCTAATATTTGGATTATATAGCCAATTTTTCATAGAAGATTTAATTAATCGTTTTAAAAATATTTTTTAGATTATCAAATTACGATTATTTCAGCAATATAGCAAGACCAAAGAATTTTTTATTTATGTATAGCGTTTTTTTACTATATATAACTAAAAAAATTATTCATTTTTCATTTTATAATTGTAAATTTGTTGTCTTTTTATTTAATTAATAACTTTAATATATGAATGTCCCTTTATTAGATTTAAAATTACAATATAAAACTATAAAAGATGAAATTGATAAAGCTATCTTAAAAGTTGCAGAGACACAATCACTGATCTTAGGTGAAGAAGTCTCAACACTCGAGACTACCCTAGCAAAATATATTGATTGCACTTTTGCAATCGGAGTATCAAGTGGTACTGATGCTTTATTAATGGCAATGATGTCTCTTAATTTAAAACCCGGAGATGAAGTAATCTTGCCGGATTATTCATTTTTTGCAACTGCTGGTGTTGTTGTCCGAGTAGGTGCTACTCCAATATTTGTAGATTGCGACCCTATCACATTTAATATTATTCCTGAGAAAATAATTACAAAGATAAATTCTAAAACAAAGGCTATTATTCCAGTTCATTTATATGGACAATCTGCTGATATAGATTCAATTTTAGAGATTGCTAATAAATATAATATTCCTGTAATTGAAGATTGTGCACAAGCTATAGGTGCTCAAAATAAAGATGGTAAAAAAGTTGGCTCTAAAGGATATTGCGGATGCTTTTCATTTTATCCCACAAAGAATTTGGGTGGATTTGGTGATGGAGGTTTAATTACTACAAATGATAAAACTATTTATCAAAAATTTATTCAAATGAGAAATCATGGAATGGAACCTAAATATCATCATAAATTCATAGGAGGAAATTTTAGATTAGATGCTATCCAAGCAGCTGTCTTAAATGTAAAATTTAAATATCTCGAAGAATGGAATGAAAAAAGAAGATTAAATGCAAAGCTATATAATGAAACTTTTATTTCAAATAAACTTGCTGAAAATACAGGAAAAATAGAATTTGATGATAATAATAAAGTATTGCTTCCTAAGGCAGTCTATGCCCAAAACAATTTTACTAATTATCATATTTATAATCAATATATAATTAGAGTACAAAAAAGAGATGAATTAAGGGCATTTTTAAGTACAAATGGAATTGGTTCTGAAATTTATTATCCTGTTCCTTTCCATAAGCAAGAATGTTTTGCATATTTGAATAATGATGAAAATGAATTTAAAAACTCAATATTCAATGCAAATAGTTCATTGGCTTTACCAATTTTCCCAGAACTTACAAAAGAACAAATTTCTTATGTAGTAGAAAAAATAAGTGAATTTATAAATCAATAATTATAAAAATTTTTAAATTAATCAAATTAAAATAGGTTATTAATGTTCCCAACTTTAAATGAACAAATGGATGTAATTCGTAAAGGTACTATCGATTTACTCCCCGAAAAAGAACTAGAAGAAAAAATTATTAATTCAATTAAAACTAATACTCCCTTAAATATAAAACTTGGAGCTGACCCAAGTAGACCAGATTTACATATTGGGCATGGTGTCGTACTTCATAAAATGCGAGAATTTCAAGATTTAGGACATAAATTAATTCTCATAATTGGTGATTTTACTGCAATGATAGGTGACCCAACAGGTAAATCAAAAACTCGTCCTGCTCTGAGTATTGAGGAAACAAAAATTAATGGTAATTCATATTTAGAGCAAGCTTCAAAAATTCTAAAACCTAAAAACCTCGAAGTCCGCAATAATAGCGAATGGCTTAGCTCTTTGACATTTATGGATGTAATTAAATTAGCTTCTAATTATACAGTAGCACAACTAATTGAACGAGACGATTTTAGCAAAAGATTTAAAGCAGGTACTCCTATAAGTATTCATGAATTCTTATATCCTCTTGCTCAAGCTTATGACTCATTTGTAATTAATTCTGATATTGAATTAGGTGGAACTGATCAAAAATTTAATCTTTTAGTTGGAAGAGAAGTCCAAAAAGCATATAATTCCGCTCCACAGTGCATACTTACAATGCCAATTTTAGAAGGAACTGACGGTATTGAAAAAATGAGTAAATCACTTAATAATTATGTAGCTTTTACTGATACGCCTCGAGAAATGTTTGGAAAAGTAATGTCAATTCCTGATAATCTAATTTCACGCTACTATCAATATGCTGCGTTTGCTGACTCTAATTCAGTAAATGAAATGAATAAAGGACTTAGTGATGGCACTTTACATCCAAGAAATGCTAAGGTGCAAACTGCAATGCAAATTGTAGAGTTTTATCATAGTAAGGATGCTGCTCAAGCTGCATTTGAGGAATTTGAGAGAATGTTTGTAAAAAAAGATATTCCAGATACTGTCGACTTATTTATTTTGCCGGAAGCAGAAATGCTCATTACAGATGCAGTTTTATTAGCAGGACTAGTTAATTCTAAAAAAGAAGCCAAAAAGTTAATAGAACAAGGCGGTATTTATATTGATAATGAAAGAGTTACAGATTTTACTAATAAAATTGACTTTGCAACTCAAAAATTGGTAAAAGTAGGAAAACGTAAATTTTTATATATGATATTTAAATAATTATTTATTTTTTAAGGAAATAACATGAGTAATGCTGTTGAACAAGAATGTTGTCCTTCATTTGAGCCTGAGATAAGTAAATGGGACGATAAGATAATTGAATGGGATAATAAATTATTTGTGAAAGATAAAGTATTCACAATTTTTTATATACCAATGAATTTCAGCGGAGTAATGACTAGAATTATGCAAAAGTTCAGCGATGCAAAAATCGAGTCACCTGAATATTTATGTCTTTCAGAGCATACTAGTTTATGGAATATGGACTTGCTAGTTGCTACTGATAAAGAACTACCCAATGCCCAAAATGTAAAATTAAGCGGAAAATTTTATAGTAAAGTATATGAGGGCGAATTTAAAGATATGAAAAAATGGATGGAAGATTTTACTTTATTATCGAAAGCAAAAGGATATAATATAAAACGAATCTTTAATTTTTATACTACTTGTCCTAAATGCGCTAAGAAATACGGCAAAAATTATGTGGTTGTGTTAGGTAAAATTGATTAATCAACCTACTTTCAAAAATAATCAAGCTCTTATTTCAAAAACAAGAGCTTGATCTTTTTATTTAAAAATATTTTAAATTATTTATTTATTTCATCTAATATTTCTTGAATATCATCTTGGCAACCGCCACATACTGTGCCTGCTTCAGTAGCGTCGCCGACTTCTTCTACAGTTGTTAAGCCCTTTTCTTTAATAGCATTAACAATTGTACTTTTGTAAATTTCGTTACAATTACAAATTATGATATCTTCTTCCATTTTTTTCCTTTATTATTTGATTAATATATATTTATTTAATTTAATTCAAAAATTTTCATATCTTCTTCTACAGTTGTAATCGTCTGAACATTAAACTTATTTTGAATAATATTCAAAAGATTTGGAGTTAAAAATCCCGGTAAAGTAGGTCCTATATGAGTATTTTTTATACCAAGATACAACAAAGCAAGATGAACGATAATTGCCTTTTGTTCATACCAAGCTATATTGAAAACAATTGGTAATTGATTAATATCTGTTAAGTTTAAGACCTCTTTTAATTTTAGTGCGACAAATGCCCAAGAATAACTATCATTACATTGACCTGCGTCTAATATTCTTGGAATACCTCCAATATCACCTAAATTAAGTTTATTATATCTATATTTTGCACAACCAGATGTCAAAATAACTGTATCTTTTGGCAATTGTTTAGCAAATTCTGTATAATATTCTCTTGACTTTTGTCTTGCATCACAACCAGACATTACTACTAATTTCTTAATTGCACCAGAATTGACAGCTTCGAGAATTTTATCTGCAAGTGAAAGAACTTGGTTATGAGCAAATCCTATTGTTATTTCACCTGACTCTATTTCAGTTGGGGGTTGACATTTTTTAGCTAATTCAATAATTTCTGAAAAATCTAAATGACCATTTGGTAATGTTTTATCTATTCTTTTCCATTCAGGCATTCCTGTAGCACCAGTTGTAAAAACTCTGTTGTTATATGTAGTGTTTTTTCTTGGTGGAACAAGGCAATTTGTGGTAAATAGAATAGGACCATTAAAAGTCTCAAATTCGTCTAATTGCTTGTACCAAGCATTTCCGTAATTACCGACTAAATGCTTATATTTTTTGAAAAATGGGTAAGCATTAGCAGGTAGCATTTCTGAATGAGTATATACATCAATTCCGGTACCTTGAGTTTGAATTAATAATTGTTCTAAATCGAAAAGATCATGACCACTAATTAAAATTCCAGGATTACTCCCTACACCAATTTTTACATTAGATATCTCTGGATTTCCATATTTTGTTGTATTTGCTTTGTCCAAAAGTGCCATTACTTTTACACCATGTTCTCCGGTTTTCATTAACCAGTCTAATGCATCATCTAATGTAATAGGTTTAGTTATCATAACTAAACTTTCTTCCATAAAATTATATATATCTTTATCTTCAAAGCCAATTTTAAATGCTTGTTTAGCATATGCAGCTATACCTTTTATTCCAAACAATATATATTGTTTTAAAGCTCGAATATCATCATCAGAGTCATAACTTAAAGTTCCAACTTCTTTTGATTTATTATAATAATCTTCATCAGATTTTGGTTCCCACAAGATAGAAGAATGAGATTCCTTTATCTGGAGTTTTGCTTTTAGTTTATCACGATAATTAATACATTCTTTTATAGTAGCTAATATTTCTTTATCATCGAAATTTGCATTAGTTATAGCTATAAATAAACAATTAGTAATAAATTTGCTTTCAATATTTGTATCTATTGAATTTTTCCTAGCGTCAATTGTTAAATAAGAAAGTCCTTGGCAAGTGTAAATCATTAAATCTTGAAGATTTGATGTTTCTTCTAATTTACCACATACACCTTTTATTGTACATCCAGTGTTTTTAACTGTTTCTTGGCATTGGTTGCAAAACATATTTTTTCCTAATGAGTAAAAAAATAAAAATAACATAATCAAAAAGTATTATATTATTTTATAAATTATTCAGATTGTAAAACGAAATCAAAATAAAAATATTTTTTGAAATATACATAATAATTGATTAATCATTTCTATTTACACATTATGTAAATGATTTTAAATTAATAATAAAAAAATATATTTCCTATTTCCAATATTGTCTATCTAAAGACCGGTATTGTATAGCTTCACTAATGTGATTTGGATAAATTATTTCGCTTGAATCTAAATCAGCTATCGTTCTTGCTACTTTGATTATTCTGTCGTGAGCTCTAGCAGAAAATCCCATTTTGTTCATTGCTAACTTTAATAAATTTTGCGAATTTTCATCTAATACACAATATTTCCTAATTTCTTTTGAAGCCATATCTGCATTTTTAAATACATTTTTATAGTTTTTGAATCTCATAGTTTGTATTTGTCTTGCTTTAATCACTCTTTCTCTTACAATTTCGGAGCTTTCCCCCATGACATTTGAAGATATTTCAGAATATTTAATAGCAGGTACTTCTATATGAATATCGATTCTATCTAATAAAGGACCTGATATTTTAGAAGTATATTTTTGGATTGATAATTGAGTACATGTGCATTCAATATTAGGATTTCCATAATTACCGCATGGACATGGGTTCATAGAACATACAAGCATAAAATTAGCAGGATATTCAATACTCATCTTAGTGCGGGAAATTGCTATGTGTTTTTCTTCTAACGGTTGTCTAAGAACTTCTAATACATTTCGAGCAAATTCAGGTAATTCATCTAAAAATAGTACACCATGATGAGATAATGATATTTCTCCAGGTCTAATTTTATTCATTCCTCCACCGACAAGCGCCGCATCTGATATTGTATGATGAGGAGCTCTAAAAGGTCTAGTAGTAATTAATGCAACATTTGAAGGAAGTAATCCAGCAACAGAATGGATTTTTGTTGTTTCTAGAGATTCATCAATTGTAAGTGGTGGTAATATTGAAGGAAATCTTTTTGCAATCATCGTTTTACCACTTCTATGTGGCATAAAGTTAAGCCCTTATATTTCAAAGGGCTTTATTTTTATCAATGCAAAATAGTAAGTAAAAAGTATAAAATTCAATAAAATTGCTATCTAATTCTATTATTTTGACGACCTTCAAATGTCTTAACTGCAAAGTGTAGATCGCCACCTTTGACAACGGCTTGCAATTGAATATTATTGATCCTACTTTCTATACTTTGTAATCTTTTATCAATTAAATTATTAGCTAAGGACGCAGACATATATGTTACTTGCCTTAATTGCTTTTGTGTCAAAACCCATTCTGTATTATTTTCTCCTGTTTTACTTGCGTCTCCAATAATTGATAACGTTGGTTTAGTTACCATACCACCAGTACTGAAAGATGTAATACTGCTTAGGATAGGAGTCGCAATTGCATTTAATACTCCACTTATTAAAGCGTGCATAACTGGTATTCCTATTAATTTTACAGATAACGGCGTATCAACTTTATCCCAACCAAACCACTCTAATAACGATTGTAATATTGTAGCTTGCAAAAAGTTCTTTATACCTTGAACTAAAACGCCTAAAACACCACTTAGAAATTCTCTTAATGATTGCTTTGCTTGTTCTGTATCGCCTGCAAACATTGCAGTTAATCCATCGCTTATTGATTTACCTGCTAATTCCATTATAGACTCTAATATAATAGATTTTTCTTTAATGGTAGTTTCCATTTCATCTAATTGAGTAGTTATTTTAGAATAATCGAGCTTTTGGTCAAAAGTAAGGTTGTCAAGCCCCTCCTCTTCATATAACGCTTTTTTATCGCTTAAGGATTTAGCCGCTCTTTTTAATTCATCTAATTGCTTTTGGTCTTCAATAGCTTTTGACATACTCGCTTGGTACGATTGGAAAGATAACATTTTTTCATTATGTTCTTTCTCTTGTTGTTCCTTTTTCCTTTGCCCATTTAGTTGGATCCGTGCTTTTTCTTCTTCATATAATCTTTCTTTATTAGATAAATCATTATTTTTACCATAACGCTTATCAAGAGCTTCTAACTCCTTTTGAGTATCTTCATCTATTTGTTTAATCCTTTTAGTGTTAAGGTTGGAATTACTTTTTAATATCGACGCAACGAAATTGTCATTAGCTCTTAATGCATCTTCATAGTATTTAGTCATCATATAATAAGCATTATAATTAGTCTTCTTTAAATTATTTAAATATTGCTCGTCTGTAATATTCTGTTTATCTAAAGCCTCTTGAAATATAGCTTGCTTATTGTCATTAAATTGTTTTTGGTATTTATTTAATCTATCATATTCAGCACGGATACGATTTTCCTTCTCTTCTGCACTTATATTTTCTAATAATTTTATCCTTAGAATACCATTTGCAATTTCATCAATCATTAATTGTATTTGTTGGTTAAGAGCAACTCTATCTAATTTGGTTTGTGGATTTAAATCAAAATTAGTTTGCATTTCTTGTAATTCTCTTTCCATAGACGTAATAGACTTTTCGTATTCTGATACTAATTGATTAATCTCTTGAATATTTAATTGATTAGCAAGCGTAAGCGTTTCACTTTGGCTTTTTAAATACATCGCTTGAGTATCGTTTAACGACTGTACGTTTAATGCTTTAACTTCTTTCTCATATTGTGTTTGTAATTTAATACGTTCATTCTTATAAGCATTTTCTTTAATCAAACCGTCTTGACGCTTTTTATTTAATTCTTCCAAATCCTTTGTAAGTTTATCACGCATTTCTATGATCTTGGTATCAGCACTTGTATCAAATGTAAATGTACCATCTGAATTTTCTTTTACTTTGCCTAATGCAAGCCCTTGCTCAATAATTGCTTTTGTCATTAATTCACTTTGCTGTAGCTTAAGCCTGTTCATCTCTATTTCATCTTGTTCGTTCAATGCACGATGCTCTAAATTTGCACGTTCTAATTGCGACACCCTTAAACGTTCTAATTCGATTTCATTAGCTTCGTTTAATATATTAATCCTGCTTTGAATAGTTTCATTAATAGATTGCTCTTCTACTTTCTCTTTTTGCCTCCTTTCAACTTGCTTACCGTTTATTAAAACGTTGGCTTGTTCTCCACTTTTCTCTTTCCTTCTTAGCTCTTCAGCTCCTTTTTTCCCTTTTTCTATTAATTCGTTATATCTCTTTTGTTCATCTGCTGATAATTTACCTTCTGTTTTACGTTTATCTATTAACGCCGCAAGTTCTGTTTCTGTTTCTGTTAATTGCGTTTGATTCTCTTGTTTAGCTTTTGCCCACGCTTCACCAACTTTAAGGACGCTTTGCTCTTGTTTTTTTGCTTCATTAACTGATTTCTTTTGATTTTCAACCATAGCTTTTACTTCGTTCTTAGACTTGCCGATAGTTTTAGCAATAGTTTCCATTATTGCATTAGTATCTCCACCTTGTGCTTCCCATTGAATTGCACCGTTAATTAATCCATTAACGAAGTCTTGATTATAATTAATAAGCTGATTATATTGATTTTCCAAATCAGATGTATCAACACCTAATTTTTTGTCAGTTTCAATTTCTTTTCGTAACTCCTCCATTTTATTCTTATTAAAGTCATAGCTATTACCTTCCTTTTCAATCTCTTTAATATATTGTTCTTGCAACTGTATTGCTTCATTACCTAATCTCTGTTTATTAGCATTAGCACTTTCGTGTATTTTATCAATATTTACATCGTAAACAGAAACTAATTTACCATTTTCATCAATAATTTGCTTAGTGTATTTAACTGCCTCCGGTGCAGATTTCTTAATTTGTTCAGCAATATCTTGTTTATCACTTTCTGTTTTAGCTTGCTTAAATTTATTTATTAATTCATCAATACCTTCAGTACTTATATCTTCTTTATTTATTTCAACTGCTCTTTTGAATATATTGTCTATATTTGCACCACTATTGCTTTTAATCCTATCTTGGACGGTCTTAGTAACTTCATCAATAGAGACACCAGTTGAATTAGCTATAGCTTGTATTTCAGATTGAACTTTATCACTATCTATTCCACCTGAAATACCATTACTAATTGCATCACCTAATTTATTAGAGTCCGATTGAATTTTAGCTGTATAAGAATTAATTCGTGCAATAGTTGATTCTTCTAATCCTTTTATTGATGCTTCAATTTCAGCACGAGTTTCTGCATCAGCATTTTGAAACTTTCCAGATTGGAATATTTCTTCTTTTAAATTAAATAATGCTTTATCGGCTTCTTCTTTATTCATAGACGCTTTTATTTTGTCTATTCTTATTTCTAATTCTTTATTACCAATAATATCACCAAAGGAAGTTAATTCTGAAAGTAGATCATCAGCATTAATAATTTCCTTTTGCTTTGCAATTGCAATATCTAAATTAATTTTTTTGCCTTTTAATTCTTCTGCATTTTTATTTACATTCTCTAATTCTGATACTAATTCTTTTGATTTAGTACGTAAGCTATCCATATTTTCAGCATAACTTTTAGTACTCGATATAGTTCCAGGCATTGCTTTTGCAATCTTTAAAGTAACTTCTTCAAATGCTTTTTGCTCTTGTGCAGTTCTGTTAGTTTTTGCACCTAATTCTTCATATTGAGTTATTAATTGTTGATTAGTTTCAATTTCATTTTTACGCTTATCTTGAAGCTTAATTTGTTCATCTAATGCTTTATTTTGTCCTTCTAATTTTTCTAATCGTTCTGAATCAGTTTCAATTAACCAATCCGTAACTGCAATAATTCCAGCAATAGCCACTGCAATACTACCAATAATTGCAATCAATGGTAACCACGCAACTTGAGTAGCAGTTCCAGAGGCAACGCCAGCAGTTCCAGCACCTGCAAATCCCGGTATCATTTTCAACAAATTACTGCCTAATGTTTTCATTGGCTCGCCTAATCCGCTAAATATTGTTACACTGCTTGCTAACGTACTAAACAACGGAGACATTTGACTTGCCATATCTCCAGCAACCACAGCTAATTCTCCAAAAACTCCTGCACTATCTAATAATTGAATTGTATATGCTTCAAAATTAGCTTTCATTTTAGCAGTACGTACATTAATGCTTTCAGCCATAGCACCATATGCTTCATCTGTAGAGCCTGTTGTTGTACTAACCTGCTCCATAGTTTCTTTAAACATACCAACATCGCCCATTAATACATTGAATGCGGCGCTTGCTTCTGTGCTGGAAAATGCCTGCGTAGCAGATTTGCCAATTTTGCCAAAACCTTGCTGTAATGTTTCTAATGCTGGGATTAAACCTTGCGTTTCTATTTGCTTTGCAAAATCTTGTTGGCTAACTCCCATTGCGTTTAATGAATTTATAATTTCAGCACTTGGCTTTGTCATCTCAATCATTAAAGAATTTAATTTAGTCATAGACCGCGCTGCAGGCACACCTTTTTGTGTCATTAATGCAATTGCACCTCCAACTTGGTCAAAAGACAATCCCATTGCTGAAGCTGTTGGCGTAACTTGTGCTAAATAGCTATTTAATTCATCAATAGACACCACTCCATAATTGACAGTATTAAACATCCAATCAGCATACTTACCAGCTTCTTCACTACTTTCTCCAAATGCGTTTAACGTAGCACCTAAACCTTGTACAACAGCTTGTATATCGGCACCACCTCCTGTTGCTAATTTAGCAGAAACTTCAGCAAATGTTTTAATACCATCGGTACCACCTTTAACTCCACTCGCAATAGCATTAGTCATTGCACTTTGGAATTGCCCTGCTGCGAAAGGAAAATCCTTTGACAATACTAACGCTGCTTCTCTTAATCCTGGAGCCATCGATTTACCTTCAGCACCTAAGGCACGCATTGATTGAGTTGCTAAATCTAACTCTTTATATGGTGCTGATAATGTACCTAAGGCATTTGCAATATTATCTACACCTTGAGTAACTAAACCTACTTTTGCAAGTTTATCAGTAAAAGTCATTGATTTACCAATATCGTTTAATCCTTCACCTGCAACATTTAATTTCTTTAATTCAGCTTCCGATTTAGCAATTTCCTTTTGTAAATCTTTATATGCTTGGCTCCCTTTATCCCCAGTTAATCGCATTTGTGCTAATGCTGTTTTTTGAGTTTCTAATAATGTCCTTGTGTCTTGATTAGCTTTATTAAAGTCTTGTGCTAATTTTTCGTATCCTGTAGTACCGATTGGAACCTTTACTTTTGTTTGGTTTAATGCTTGTATCTTGTTATTGATTAGGTCTATTTCAGTAGTAGCATAATTTTTATCAATCTCTAACTTAGCTTTTTTGTCTTGGATTTTAGCAATCTTATCTTT
>CALLXS010000064.1 GCA_937875295.1 uncultured bacterium
AAAACCTCTCCTTTTTTATTTAAAATTTTAAAAAAATATTTTGTTGTGGAAAACTTTTTTCGTAATTTTGTAGTCCATTTAAAATCATAGTCTGAGAAATCCTTTTTTTCTTTTGATTTGTTATTTTCTTTTGAATATATAGAATTAAATTAATATTTTCAAAGCGAAGATATAACTTAAGTAAATGAAGAAAAATAGGTTAAAATATTATTTTACTTAAAAATATTTTAAAATTAATTTAATATTTTTGGTAGATTGAAATATTTTTCTTAATTTAGCAGGCTATAAAATAATTTTAATCAATAAATATAATTGTGGAGAGGTTAAGTGCCTACAATAAGTCAATTAATTAGAAAGCCCAGAAAGCCGCTAGTCTATAAAAGTAAATCAGCAGCTTTAGATTCTTGCCCTCAAAAAAGAGGTGTTTGTACTAGGGTATACACAACTACACCGAAGAAACCAAACTCAGCTTTGCGTAAAGTGGCTCGTGTTCGCTTATCTAACGGCATCGAGGGTTCTTCATATATACCTGGCGAAGGTCATAATTTACAAGAGCACTCTATAGTTTATATTCGTGGCGGTAGAGTAAAAGATTTACCAGGTGTTAGATATCACATTATTCGTGGTACAGCAGATACACAAGGCGTAGACGGTAGACGTCAAGGTCGTAGTAAATATGGAGCTAAAAGGCCTAAAAAAGGTGCTGCAGCAGCTCCTGCAAAGAAAAAATAAATAAGATTTTAAATAATATTAAATAGATAATAATCTAAAATAAAGAAATAATAATGAGAAAGAAAAGAGCAGAAAAAAGACGTGTTGCCCCAGATCCTAGATATGGTGATATTATTGTATCGAAATTTATCAATAGCATAATGATCGATGGTAAGAAAAGCACCGCTCGCACTATAGTTTATGATGCTTTCTCTATTATGGGCGAAAAATCTGGAAAAGAGCCTTTAGAAGTTTTCCGCAAAGCATTGCAGAATGTAGCTCCAGCTCTAGAAGTACGCTCCAGAAGAGTCGGTGGTGCTACATATCAAGTACCAGTAGACGTAAGAGAAGAAAGACGCGTAGCATTAGCAATCCGTTGGATTAATACTTATGCTTTAGCTCGTCGTGATAAATCAATGGCTGCTAAAATAGCTGCAGAAATGCTCGCTGCTTCTAATGGCGAAGGCTCTGCAGTTAAAAAACGTGAAGATACTCATAGGATGGCTGATGCAAATAAAGCATTTGCCCACTTTAAATGGTAGTAAATCTTCGATGATTGTACTATAAATAGTGAAAATTTGTATTGCAGAATGAATAATGAAATTATAGTATTCTGCAGTATTTTAAAGATAAATCATTTTCTGAAATATGAAAATAATGAAAGTTTGTTCATTGTCAACTGATTTGCTGAATTAAATTATGCCAAGAAAAACCGACTTGTCGTTGATGCGAAATATAGGTATAATGGCTCATATAGATGCCGGAAAAACTACAACAACCGAAAGAATATTATTCTATACAGGGAATATTCATAGAATTGGTTCTGTAGATGACGGTACAGCCTTTACCGATTATATGGAGCAAGAAAAAGAACGAGGAATTACAATAATGTCTGCAGCAGTAAGCTGCTTCTGGCATAATAATCAGATCAACATAATAGACACACCCGGGCATGTAGATTTTACAGCTGAAGTGCAAAGGTCTCTTAGGGTATTAGACGGTGCAATTGGTGTATTTTGCGGTGTAGGTGGGGTAGAACCTCAATCAGAAACCGTATGGCATCAAGCAGATATGTATCACGTACCTCGCATAGCTTACATTAATAAAATGGATAGAATGGGAGCAAATTTTTATCGAGTGATCGATATGATGAAATCCCGCTTAGGAGCTAACATTGTACCAGTACAAATACCGATTGGTGATTATGATACCTTTGAGGGGATCATAGACCTAATTAGAATGAAAGCACTTTATTTTGACCAGGAATCATCCGGCACAGAAATCATTGAGAAAGAGATTCCAGAGCATTATATCGAAAAAGCCTCAGAAATGAGAGCAATAATGATAGAAAAAGTCTCTGAAATCGATGATGACTTAGTGATGAAATACCTCGATGGAAATGAATTATCAATTGAGGAAATTGAAGCCGGTTTAAGAAAAGGTACTCTTGAGTCTAAGTTGGTGCCGGTTTTAACTGGATCATCACTTAAAAATATAGGAGTGCAACCATTAATAGATGCAGTAATTAAATATCTGCCATCTCCAAATGAAGTTAAATATTTACCTGGTTATGCGATTGATGATATAGAAAAAGAAATTATTCGGAAACCATCTGATGATGAATATTTTTCAGCGCTTGCTTTTAAATTAATTACTGACCCTCACGTCAAAAAATTAGTTTTTATTAGAGTCTACTCAGGCACCCTAAAAATAGGGCAAATGATACTTAATTCTACTACAGGAAAGCGTGAAAGAATTCAGAAAATAATGCTAATGTCTGCTAAAAAGCGTGAAGAAGTTAGCGAAGCATTTGCTGGAGATATTGTCGCAATACCTGATTTAAGGTTCACTCGTACAGGAGATACTTTATGCGACGATAAGCACCCGCTTATTTATGAGAAAATAGATTTTGCTGAGCCAGTGATTAATCAATCAATTGAAACTAAAACATTGGCTGACCAAGATAAATTATTAGAAGCATTAAATCGCTTAGTAGAAGAAGATCCGACTTTAAATTACAAAAATGATGAAGAGAGCGGACAAATAATAATTAGCGGAGTCGGCGAACTGCATTTAGAAATCATTGCTGATAGATTAAACAGAGAGTTTAAAGTACCAGTAAAATTAGGAAAACCTCAAGTATCATATCGCGAGACAATTACTAAAGCTGTAATTCAAAGTGGAATGTTTGATAAACCAATTAATGGTAAAAATACTTATGGAGAAGTTGTCCTAAAATTAGAACCAGGAAATTCCGGTAGCGGAATAAATGTAACATTCGATTTAGGACTTGATAAAATCCCGGCTCTGTACAGACAGCCAATTGAGACTGGTGTCAGAGAAGCTCTTAGCCTTGGACCTAATGGATATCCTATGATTGATATAAAAGTATTAGTGCAGGATATTAAAACCGAGGATCAAAAGCAAAATGAAATTGCTTTTAAAATTGCAGCTTCTATCGCCGTAAAAGACGGAGTAAGAAAAGCATCACCAATCTTAATGGAGCCATTCTGCGATTTGGAAATAATTTCTCCTGAAGAATATACTGGAGATATAATTGCAGACTTAAGCTCAAGACGTGGTAAAATTGAAAGAATTGAACCGCAAGGCACTATGCAGGCAATTAAATCACAAGCACCATTATCAGAGATGTTTGGGTATGTAACAAAGTTGAGGTCTGCAAGTCAAGGCAGGGCAGTATATACGATGACTTTTTCGCATTACGAACCTGCAGGAATAAAATAAAATAGAAAATATTAACTAAATAATATAAATAATTTTTAATTAAAATAATTTTGGAGCTTAAAAATGGCTAAAGAGAAATTTAATCGTTCGAAACCACACGTGAACATTGGTACAATTGGTCACGTTGATCATGGTAAGACAACATTAACTGCAGCTATCACTGCTGCATTAGCAAAGAAAATGGGTGGTACTCAAGTTCGCTCATTCGATTCTATCGATAATGCACCTGAAGAAAAAGCACGCGGGATAACAATTGCAACATCTCACGTTGAATATGAAACAGCAAATCGTCACTACGCACACGTAGATTGTCCAGGACACGCCGATTATATTAAAAATATGATCACTGGTGCTGCTCAAATGGATGGTGCAATTATCGTATGCGCCGCTACCGATGGTCCTATGCCACAAACAAGAGAGCATATCTTATTAGCTCGTCAAGTAGGTGTGCCTAGACTTATCGTTTTCCTTAATAAAGTAGATATTGCAGATCCAGAATTGTTAGAACTAGTTGAAATGGAATTAAGAGAATTATTAAGCTCTTATGAATTCCCAGGCGATGAAATTCCAATTATTCCAGGTTCAGCATTACAAGCATTAGATGCTGGCTCAGATCCTAACACTAATCCAGATGATCCAAGATTTGAATGTATATACAAATTAATGGATGCAGTTGATAGTTATATTCCAACACCACAAAGAGATACAGATAAACCTTTCTTAATGCCAGTTGAAGACGTATTTTCAATTACTGGTCGTGGCACAGTTGCTACAGGTAAGATTGAACGCGGTATAGTAAAAGTAAATGAAGAAGTTGAAATCGTTGGTTTCGGTCTTCAAAAGAAAACAACTTGTACAGGTGTTGAAATGTTCCGCAAATTGTTAGATCAAGGCGAAGCAGGCGATAACGTAGGTTTATTATTACGTGGTATCGACAAAAAAGAAATTGAACGCGGAATGGTAATTGCTAAACCAGGTTCAATTACACCTCACCACAAATTTAATGCTCAAGTATTATTCTTGACAAAAGAAGAAGGTGGTCGCCATACTCCTATTTATGGTGGATATAGACCACAATTTTATTTTAGAACTACAGATGTTACCGGCGTACTTAACTTACCAGAAGGTATTGAAATGATTATGCCTGGCGATAACGTAGATAATTTACACGTAGAATTAATTACTCCAGTAGCAATGGAAGAAGGTCTTCGTTTCGCAATTCGCGAAGGCGGTAGAACTGTCGGCGCTGGTGTGGTAACAAATATAATTGAATAATTAATATAATACTCTAAACGGTCAGTCGGAAGTACCGACTGACCTTCTGATTTAAAAATTCGGAGTAATAAAAAGTGGCAACACAAAGAATTAGAATTAAATTAAAATCATACGATCACAATCTTATAGATAAATCATCGGAGCGGATAGTCCGCACCGTAAAGCAAACTGGTGCTGTAGTTTCAGGCCCAATTCCACTACCCACCAAGAGAAGTGTGTATACCGTTTTGCGTTCCCCTCACGTAGATAAAAAATCTCGTGAACAATTTGAGGCTCGCGTACATAAAAGATTGATAGATATATTTAGTTCATCACAAAAAACTATCGACGCTTTAATGAGATTAGAACTCCCTGCTGGTGTCGATGTGGAAGTAAAAGTCTAAATAAGGAGTAAAATATGAACGCAGCAATATTAGGTAAAAAATTAGGAATGACTAGTATTTATAATGCAGATGGAGAACAAATACCTTGCACTGTAATATTAGCTGGTCCATGCCCGGTAACACAACTAAAAACTATAGAAAATGATGGTTACGAAGCAGTTCAAATAGGTTTCGATGAAGTAGCAGAAAAAGCTATTAACAGACCTGAAATTGGACACTTAAAGAAAGCTGGAGTGAAACCAATGAGAGTCTTAAGAGAATTTAGAGGACTTCAAGCACAATTTAATTTAGGCGACCAACTTACAGTAGAACAATTCTCTATTGGCGATAAATTAAAAATTTCCGGTAAAAGCAAAGGAAAAGGTTTCCAAGGTGTAATTAAAAGACATCATTTCGGTGGTGTCGGAATGCAAACACACGGTCAATCTGACCGTCAGAGACATCCAGGGTCAATTGGATCTTCATCTTACCCTTCAAAAGTAATAAAAGGAATGAAGATGGCAGGAAGAATGGGTGGTAAAAATGTAAGCGTAAGAAATGTAGAAGTCATAGATGTACTACTCGAAAAGAATATTCTTTTTGTAAAAGGTGGGATACCTGGCTCAACTAACGCTTTAATTGAAATAATAAAATTATAATATAATACAACAAAGACTATAATTTACAAGGCGATATATAAAATGCAAGTAGATTTATATACACAAGACGGACAAATAAACGGCAAGGTAGAGCTACCAGAAGAAGTATTTGCAATCGAGCCAAATGAGCACGCTATGCATATGTCTGTAGTTACATATTTGCAACACCAAAGACAAGGAACACGCAAAACTAAAACTCGTGCTGAAGTAAGTGGTGGTGGCAAAAAACCTTGGAACCAAAAAGGCAGAGGTACTGCTCGCTCAGGTTCGTCTCGTTCTCCAGTATGGGTAGGCGGTGGAACAGTTCATGGTCCTAAAGCCGGCATACGCTCAATAAAGATTAATAAAAAACTCAATAGATTAGCACGTAAATCTGCTTACTCATTACGTTTAAAAGAAGAAAATTTAATGATAGTAGATGATTTCTCAATGAACGAAATCAAAACAAAGAGTTTTTATAATATATTAAAGAACTTAAAAATCAATGACAGCAAGACTTTGGTATTAATACCAGAGAATAATGAAAAATTGTATTTATCATCAAGAAATATACATAATTTATCATTACATCCTGCTGATAAAATATCTACTTATGATATTTTATCTCATAAAAAGATTTTGATATTTAAAAGTTCTATTGAAAAAATAGTAAATACATTTAACAATTAATAATTCGGATAGAATTAAAATGATTGAAATAATTAAGCGGCCTTTACTTACAGAAAAAGCGATGAAGAATAATGCAAATGGCATTTATGCATTTGAAGTAACTCCAAATGCTAATAAAATAGAGATTAAAAAAGCTATTGAATCGCTTTTCGAAGTAGAAGTAGAGAGTGTACGCACACTCAGAATAAAAGGCAAAACTAAAACACGCCAGACTAGACGCGGTCTAATGAGAGGCAAAAGACCAAATAGAAAAAAAGCCTACATTACCTTGAAAAAAGGCCAGTCGATCGATCTTGTCTCTGGTGCCGCTAATGAATAATTTTTTTTGGAATAAAACGATAAAAATATAAGATGGGTATAAGAACTTTAAAACCGATGACGCCAGGAACCAGACACTATTCAGTGTATGATTTCGCTGAAATTACTACGGATAAACCATATAAACCGTTGTTAGCTCCGAAAAAAAAGACTGGCGGTAGAAATAATACCGGAAGAATTACATCTCGTCACCGTGGCGGCGGACATAAACAAATGTATAGAATAATTGATTTTAAAAGAAATGATAAAATTGATATTCCAGCTACAGTAAAAACAATTGAATATGATCCAAATAGAACTGCCCGCATCGCATTAGTCGAATATGCTGATGGTGAAAAAAGATATATTTTAGCTCCAAATGGACTAAAAGTAAACGATACAATAATTACAAGCCCAAATGCTGAATATAAAGATGGAAATGCTTTACCATTAAATAAAATTCCTGCTGGCTTATCAATACATAATATTGAATTGAAACCTGGTAAAGGTGGTCAATTAGTCCGCTCTGCTGGTACTTCAGCTCAATTATTAGGAATTGATGGCAAATATGCTACAGTAAAAATGCCAAGCGGTGAAATTAGAATGATATTAAGCGTTTGCTATGCCACATTAGGCACTGTAAGCAATCCTACACATGAAAATCTAGTTCTAGGAAAAGCTGGCAGATCAAGATGGCTCGGTATTAGACCACAAACACGTGGTATGGCGATGAACCCAATAGATCACCCTATGGGTGGTGGTGAAGGTAAATCAAAATCTGGTGGTGGTCGTAAGCATCCTAAGTCTCCTTGGGGTAAATACGCAAAAGGCTTGAATACGCGTAAAAAACGTAATCTAAATGATAAATACATTATTCGCTCACGTAAACGTAAAAAATAAAGGATTGATATGGCTCGCTCGCTAAAAAAAGGATATTTTGTTCACTATAAACTTCAGAGGAAAGTAGATGCTTTAAACGAAACTTCTAAAAAAGTAGTAGTGAAAACATGGTCAAGAGCTTCTACAATCACTCCTGATTTCGTAGGGCACACAATAGCAGTACATAATGGAAATAAATTTATTCCAGTATATGTATCAGAAAATATGGTAGGACATAAGCTCGGCGAATTCGCACCTACCAGAATTTACCGCGGTCACGCTGGCAACAGAAAAGACTCAAAGGGTAAAAAATAATAATTTTTTTTAAATTTAAGGTTAAAAAATGGAAGCCAGAGCATTAAAGAAATATATAAGATCATCTCCTCGTAAAATGAGATTAGTAATAGACCTAATAAGAGGCAAAAATGCTGCACAAGCATTAAGCATTTTAAGATTTAATACTAAACTCGCAGCAAGAGATGCAGAAATGGTATTGAGATCAGCTATTGCAAATTTAAGCAACAATCCTGATGCTCATAACGTAAATCCAGACGAAGTAAAAGTAAAAGCAGCTTGGGTAAATCCAGGCCCTTCTATGAAACGTGTTTTGCCCGCTCCTCAGGGACGTGCATTTAGAATAAGAAAGCGCTCAAATCACTTAACAATAGTGGTTGAGACAATTGATAAATAATTAAATAATTTGCCTCTTACAATTTCGGAGCAAGATAAATTGGGACAAAAGACTAATCCAATCGGGCTAAGACTAGGTTACATAAGACCTTGGGATGCCAATTGGTTTGAAAATAATGATTTAACAGATAAATTAGCTGAAGACTTAAAAGTAAGAAGCTATATAAGAAGCCGTCTTAAAAAGGCTTACGTAGCTAGAATAGTAGTAGAAAGAACTACTAAAGAGCTAAGAATAACTATTCATACTTCTCGTCCGGGTATGGTTATCGGTAGTTCCGGTAAAGAAATTACCCAGCTTGAAGAAGAATTAAAAAAATTAACGAGCAAAAGCGTTAAAATATTAATTACTGAAATTAAAAGACCAGAATTAGATGCTTTATTAGTAGCAGATGGTATTGCTCAGCAATTAGAAGGTAGAATTTCTTTCCGTCGCGCTCTTAAGAAAGCTGTTTCTGATGCTAGAAGAATGGGCGCTGTAGGCGTGAGAGTAATGTGTTCTGGACGTTTAGGTGGTGCTGAAATGGCAAGAACTGAACAGTACAAAGAAGGCAGAATTCCACTTCATTCATTGAGAGCAGATATTGATTATGGTACTTCGACAGCACATACAATTTATGGAGCAATCGGTGTCAAAGTCTGGATCTGCAAAGGTGAAATAATTGGCAAACAGCAACAACAATAATTAAATTAAAGAGACAATAAAATGTTATCACCTAAGAGAGTAAAATATCGTAAAACCCAACGCGGTCGCAATAGAGGAAAAGCACAAAAAGGCTCTACAATTGCTTTCGGTTCATTCGGTCTTAAGACTTTAGAACACGCTTGGATTACAAATAAACAAATAGAGGCTGCCCGTGTCGCAATTAACCGTTACTTAAAGCGCGATGGTAAAATTTGGATACGTATCTTCCCTGATAAACCTTATACTAAAAAACCTCTTGAGGTTCGTATGGGTTCAGGAAAAGGTGCTCCTGAAGGTTGGGTCGCTGTTATAAAACCTGGTAGAATTATGTTTGAAGTAGATGGCGTAGAAGAGCATCTTGCAAAAGAAGCTATGCGCTTAGCATCAAATAAACTACCAATTAAAACTAAATTTGTTAAACGTATAGATTTGGTTTAGAACTAAAATGAAACAAAGAAAAGCAGTAAATTTACGTGACCTCCAAGACGAAGAGCTTGAAGGACTATTAAAAGAATCTATTGAAACTTTGACTAAGAATAGATTTCAAGCAGCAATGAGCCAATTGACAGATACTTCTTATATAAAAGTGATTAGAAAAGATATTGCAAGAATTAAAACAATTTTGCACGAACGTAAAACGGCACAAAATAAAGGAAATTAAAAATGAACGAAAATATGCCGAAGCAAGAGAATGCTAATAAGATGTTACCTGCAGATACAGGATCAAAAAGAGTTTTCCAAGGCAAAGTAACGTCTAATAAAGCAGATAAAACGATAACAGTGGAAATCGTACGCCACGTACCACACCCATTGTTTAAAAAGTATTACAAGAAAAATAAGAAGTTTATGGCTCACGATGAAAATAATGAATGCAATATCGGTGATACTGTAAAAATTATTGAGCACAGACCTCTTAGCAAAAGAAAAAGATGGAATTTAGTAGAAATAGTCGAACGAGCTAAATAATATAAAGGAATAAAACAATGGTAAGAGAAGAAACCAATCTAACCGTAGCTGATAACTCAGGCGCAAAAAAAATGCGTATCATTAGAGTACTCGGTGGTCACGGTAAAAAATATGCTCGCATTGGCGATATTGTAGTCGTAGCTGTAAAATCTGCACTTCCTAATGGAAACGTTAAAAAAGGCGAAGTATGCAAAGCAGTAATCGTTCGCACAAGTAAAGAAATTCAGCGTAAAGATGGCTCTCATATCCGTTTCGACGATAATGCTGGTGTGATTCTTAAAAATGACGGAGAACCAAGAGGTACTCGTATATTTGGTCCCGTTGCTAGAGAATTGCGAGAGAAAAATTTTATGAAAATCATATCATTAGCTCCCGAAGTAATTTAAGGATAGAATCAGAATGAAACTAAATATAAAAAAAGGCGATATGGTGCAAGTAATTGCCGGCAATGATAAAAGTACTACTCCTAGAAGAGTATTACTCGTAGATGTCGAAAAAATGAGAGTATTAGTAGAGGGTGTAAATATTAGAAAAAAACACTCTAGACCATCAGCGAATAACCAAAATGGTGGCATTATTGAAAAAGAAATGCCTATCCATTATTCAAATGTAATGCTAATAGATTCAGATAAAAAAGCTACTAGAGTAGGACGTAAAGTTACAACAGAAAATGGTAAAAGAGTCGTTACTCGTATCGCTAAAACCAATAATAAAGAAATATAATTATTAATAATATTGAATTAATAAGATAAAATGGCAAAGACACCAAGTAAAGCCGGCGCACAAGGTGCTGGTAGTACTAAAAAATTAGATATGAAGCCCGAAGGCAAAAGGCTCGAAGAAGTAAAGGATGCGGAAATTCCATATCCAAGACTTCACGAGTACTATACAAAAACTGTAGTGCCGAATATGATGAAAAAATTTAATTATAAATCGGTAATGGAAGTGCCTAAGCTCGAAAAAATTGTTTTAAATATGGGTATAGGTCAAGCTACTCAAGATATGAAAGCATTAAATGCTGCAATTAATGAAATGGAACTTATTGCTGGGCAAAGACCTGCAGTGAGAAGAGCTAAACAAGCTATTTCTAACTTTAAATTGCGTCAAGGAATGCCTATCGGATGTACAGTGAACTTACGCAGAGCAAGAATGTATGAATTCTTAGATAGATTCATTAATATTACTGCACCTCGTATAAGAGACTTTAGAGGCTTTAATGACAAATCATTCGACGGAAGAGGAAATTATTCTATCGGAATTAAAGAACAAATTATTTTCCCAGAAATAGACGTAGATAAAGTAAATAGAATTACGGGTCTCGATGTAACTTTCGTAGTAAAGAATTCAAGCGATGAAGAAACATATGCTTTATTAACAGAATTTGGATTTCCATTCCGTAAAAAAGATTAATTAGAGAAAAAATAATATGTCAACTACAGCAATAATAGCAAGAAACGATAAAAGAAAAGCATTAGCAGAAAAATACGCTGCTAAACGTGCAGAATTAAAAAAACTCGGTGATTACGAAGGTCTGCAAAAATTACCTAGAAATAGCTCACCTAACCGCATCCGCGTTAGATGTACTCAAACCGGAAGAGGTAGAGGTTGCTATAAAAAATTCGGTCTATGCAGAAATCAATTCCGCCAATTATCATTGGAAGGGAAAATCCCGGGAATTCGCAAATCAAGTTGGTAATTTTAAAAAATTTAAATTAAAAATATAAAAATATGCCAGTAACAGATAAAATAGCGGACCTTTTGACACGCATTAGAAATGCAGGTGCCGCTAATCATAAGACAGTTGATGTCCCAGCTTCAAGATTGAAAATGGATATTACCGCAATTTTGAAAGATAATGGATATATCGCTGACTTCGAAAAGATAGATGACAGCGTGCAAGGCACTATCAGGATAACTCTAAGATATTATCAACGTAAGCACGCAATAAAAGAAATGAAAAGAGTAAGCAAGCCAGGCAGACGTGCATACGCTCCTGCAGATCAATTACCTAGAGTAAGAAATGGCTTAGGAATATCGATAATATCTACTTCAAAAGGCGTAATGAGCGACAAACAAGCTCGTAAATTAAACGTCGGCGGAGAAGTACTTTGTACAATTTGGTAAAATTTAATAACAGGAGTAACAAGCTGTGTCTCGAATTGGCTTAAAACCATTACAAATTCCTGATAAAGTTCAGGTAAAAACAGAAGGCAAAACCATAACTGCTAAAGGTCCTAAAGGTGAGCTTTCAATCAATATTCCTGAGGATATCGAATATAAGATAGAAAACAATGTGTTATCTTTTTCTCGCAATAGCGATGAGAAAAAAACACGTTCGCTCCACGGTCTTACACGCACACTTGTAAGTAACTTAGTACAAGGCGTTTCTACAGGATTTTCAAAGACACTCAAAATAGAGGGTGTCGGCTATAAAGCAGAGATGAAAGGCAAATATTTATATTTGTCGATGGGTTATTCTCATCCAATATTATTTGTTCCACCAAGCGGAATAGAATTTAGCACTCCGCAAGCTACTACAATTATAGTATCCGGAGCAGATAAACAATTAGTAGGTGAAATTAGCTCATTAATCAGAAAACAACGTAAACCAGAACCTTATAAAGGCAAAGGTATTAGATACGAAGGCGAGTACGTAAGACGTAAAGCAGGAAAAACAAATACGAAATAATTAATAAAAAATAAAAATATAATCCTGGATAATCAATAGAATAATTCTATTTCGACATCCGGAGAGTAGTTTACAAATAAATTATAAACTATAAATGAAAATATTAGAATTAAAAAAACAGAGAAGACAACGTAGAAAATACGGTATTCGCAAAAAAATTGCCGGCACTGATGTAGTACCACGTTTAACAATTTTTAAAAGCGATATACATATCTATGCTCAAATTATCGATGATGTAAAAGGTATTACATTAGTATCAGCTTCTACAATTGATAAAGAAGTAAAAGGGCTTTTAAAATCTGGAATGACAAAGATTGCTAAAAGCGAGATCGTTGGAGAAGTAATTGCAAAGCGTGCTATTGATCATAATATTAAAAATATTGCTTTCGATAGAAACGGTTATATTTTTCACGGCAGAGTAAAAGCTCTTGCGGATGGTTGCCGCAAAGCAGGCTTAGAATTCTAATAATTGACGGAGAAAATAAAAGTGGCAAAAATTAAAGCTTCAGAATTAGATTTAAAAGATAAATTAGTATTCGTCGGCAGAACTGCAAAAGTAGTAAAAGGCGGACGAAGATTTTCCTTCTCAGCTATGGTTGTAGTGGGAGATGAACATGGTCACGTAGGCTACGGTACTGGTAAAGCAGGCGAAGTAGTTGATGCCGTGAGCAAAGCTACAGATGCTGCAAAGAAAAATATCGTATCGGTAAGACTTCAAGGAAGTACTATTCCTCACGAAGTATTAGGTAGATATGGTGCAGCAAAAGTATTAATTAGACCTGCAACTGCCGGTACTGGTGTAATCGCCTCTGGTGGCGTGCGTGCTGTATTGGAATTAGTAGGTGTGCAAGATGTATTAACCAAAAGCTTAGGCTCAAGCAATCCGCATAATTCAGTAAAAGCAGCTATTGACGGCTTATTACAATTAGAAGATGCTGTAGCTGTAGCTGCCAGAAGAAATATTTCTGTAGAAAAGGTTATTTTAGGTTAAAAATTTTTCGTATTTTTGTAGTTCTCAAAATTTTACATTAAAAATGTGTTTAATTTCTTAAATTTTGATACTTTTAAAAAATATTAAAAGAACTTATAAAATAAATAAAAGATAATATAAAATGAGCAAGCTTAAAATAAAACAAGTAAGAAGCATAATAAAAACTAATTCCAAACAAAAAGCTACAATTAAAGCTATGGGATTAGGCAGGCCTAATTATGAGGCTATTATGCCAGATAACCCTCAGACTCGCGGTATGATTGAAGTAGTTCGTCATCTCGTGCAAGTGCAAGAAATTAATGATTAAGCAACTGAGTATTTTTCAACATAAGTAAGTAAGAAATACTAATGAAACATATTGGAAATCTTCGACCAGCAGAAGGCTCGAAGCATAAAAATAAAAGAATAGGTAGAGGTCCAGGCTCAGGTCACGGTGGAACTGCTACACGTGGGCACAAAGGTGCTCAATCTAGAAGAAATTATAAAAGCAAACCTGGTTTCGAGGGTGGGCAAATGCCATTACATCGTCGTTTACCAAAATTCGGTTTTGAAAATAGATTCCGTGTGGAATATCAAGTGGTTAATTTAGCAAAATTGCAAGAATTAGCTGATAATAATTTATTACCTGAAAATATTGTTAATTTCGATACTTTATTCGGATTAAAGGTAATTAATAAAAAAGATAAACCTATAAAAATATTAGGTAACGGTGAAATCAAAACCGCATTAACAGTAGAAGCTCATAACTTCTCTGAATCGGCTAAACAGAAAATTGAATCAGCCGGAGGTAAAGTAGTTATAAATGAGTAAATTCGTAGATACAATACAGAATATATTTAAGATTGAAGAACTAAGACGTCGTATTATAACAACTGTTCTCATCTTAATTGTAGTAAGAATTGGTGCTTTTATCACTTTGCCCGGCGTAAACATTGAATTATTACAATTGACTAAAGGCTCAGGTGCTAATAATTTATTTGGATTATTCGACCTATTCGTAGGTGGTGCATTTTCTAACGCTGCAATTTGTGCATTAGGTATTATGCCTTATATCACTACATCAATTATTTTCCAATTAGCTGGTGTAGTTATACCGCAGATACAAAAAATGCAAAAAGAAGGTGAAGAAGGTAGAAGAAAACTCAATCAATGGACTAGAGTAGGTGCTGTATTTATAGCAGCGCTACAAGGCTGGGGAATGAGTATTAGACTTTTGAATATGGATGTAAATGGAATTCCAGTAGTGCAAACTCCAGGATTTTTATTTACAATTAGCACAATGGTACTTTTAACTGCCGGCACAATATTTTTAATGTGGCTCGGTGAGCAAATTACTGAAAGAGGCATAGGGAATGGTATTTCTTTAATTATCATGGTTGGTATTATTGCAAGACTACCCGGTGCTTTTTATCAAGAAATGAATCAAGTATTCGTAATGCAAGAGAGACCATGGCCAATTGAAATAATAATATTAGCATTTTTAATAGGTATTATTGCTGCTGTGATTTATATTACGCAAGGAGCAAGAAGAATTCCGGTTCAATATGCTAAAAGACAAGTAGGAAGAAAAGTATATGGCGGAACTACCAATTATATTCCACTTAGAGTGAATACAGCAGGAGTAATGCCAATTATCTTTGCTCAGTCATTATTATTTATCCCTGCAACTGTAGCAAGCTTTTTTCCAAATAGCGAGACATTAAATTATATAGCAAGTCTTTTCTCAGAGCAATCAATGTTTTATGCTCTTGTATATGGTGTAATGGTAGTACTATTTACATTCTTCTATACTGCGATTATTATTAATCCTAGAGAAATGGCTGATAATATGAAAAAGCAAGGTGGATTTATTCCAGGTGTTAGACCGGGATTATCAACAGCTGAGTACATTGAAAATATTTTAACTAAGATTACTTTACCAGGGTCTATATTTTTAGCTTTAGTTGCGATTATGCCGACTTTAGCCATTAATTTATTGGGTGTAAATGGAGCTTTTGCTTCATTCTTTGGCGGAACATCATTATTAATTATGGTAGGTGTTGCTTTAGATACACTTCAACAAATTGAATCATATTTGTTAATGAGACATTATGATGGCTTTATGAAGAGTGGCAAAATTAAAGGTAGAGCCGGAGTAGGTGGATATTAAAAATGTCTAATTCTATTCAAAGATTACCTGTACCTTATATAAATAATAATTCTGATATTAAAAAATTAGAAAAGGCAAATCGAATTGTAGCAGAAACTTTCAATGAAGTTGCCAAATATGTAAAAGAAGGTATAGCTACTATTGAATTAGATAAAATTGCTGAGGATTTTATCCTTAGTAAAAATGCAAGACCTGCTTTTAAAAACTATAAAGCTGGCGAAAATATCTTCCCATATACTTTGTGCATTTCACTTAATGAACAAGTTGTGCATGGTTTCCCAAGTGATAAAAAACTTGAAAACGGCGATATTGTCTCAATAGATTGTGGTGCAGAATTTGAAGGATATTTCGGTGATAGTGCTGTTACATACGCAATTGGCGAAATTGATGAAAAGAAAAAGAAACTTCTTAAAGTAACAGAAGAATCACTTTTTAAAGGTATTGAGCAGGCAATTGATGGAAATAAACTTTACGACATTTCCAGAGCAATTCAAACTCATTGCGAAAGCAATGGCTTTAGCTTAACGAGAGAATTAGTTGGGCATGGAATAGGTAAAAAGTTACATCAAGAACCATCTGTACCAAATTTCGTACCACCATTGCTTTACAGGAATTCATATCCAAATGTGAAGCTAATGAAAAATATGGCTATAGCTATTGAGCCAATGGTACATATGGGTGATAAAAAAGTAAAATTTCTAAAAGATGGATGGACAGTCGTTACAGCAGATGGGTCACCAGCAGCACATTTTGAACATACCGTCTTGATAGATAATGGAAAAGCAATAATTTTAACTCTTAGAAATTAAAAATGGGTAAACAAGAATTAATACAGGTAGATGGAGTAATTGAGGAGACTCTCCCCAATACTCAGTTTATTGTTAGATTTGAAAATGGTCATAAAGTATTAGCACATATTTCTGGCAAAATGCGTATGAATTTTATAAAAATTTTGCAGGGAGATAAGGTAAAAGTAGAATTATCTCCGTATGATTTATCCAAAGGAAGAATTATTTATAGATATAAATAACTAAAATTATTACTTAAGATAGAAATAAATTAATAAATATATAAAGAGATATACTAATGAAAGTATCCGCATCAATTAAAAAAAGAAACCCAGACGATATTATCGTAAAACGTAAGGGTAGAATTTATGTAATTAACAAGAAAAATCCACGTTTTAAACAAAAACAAGGTTAAGGAAAGGGAAGAAAGTGGCACGTATTTCAGGTATAGATTTACCAAATAACAAAAAAGGTCACGTAGGCTTGACTTATATTTTCGGTATTGGCAGATATTCTGCTTATGAAATATTAGAAAAAGCTGGTATCGACCCAGAAAAAAAAGTGGTTGAATGGAGCGACGACGAAATCGCACAAATTCGCCAAGTATTAGCAGAATATAAAACTGAAGGTAACTTGCGTAGCGAAGTTCAATTAAACATTAAGCGTTTAATGGATATTGGTTGCTATCGTGGATTAAGACACAGAAGAGGTTTACCAGTACGCGGTCAAAGGACAAGAACTAACTCACGTACTAGAAAAGGTAAAAGAAAAACAGTCGCAGGAAAGAAAAAAGCAGCTAAGAAATAATCTTATAATTAACTATGCAATTTCCTTTGCATAAAGTGGTAATATGATCTTAGCATAATTAATATTTTAAAAAAATGTTTATAAAAATTAGTAATAAAAAATAAATGGCTGCAGTTAAGAAAAAACAAAAAAGAAAAATAGTTGCCGATGCTCATGGTAGAGCATTTATTAAAGCTACTTTCAATAATGTAATGGTTACTATAACAGATACTTATGGTAATGTTTTATGTTGGAGTACTGCTGGCAAAAATGGCTTCCGCGGTTCTAAGAAAAATACACCTTATGCCGCACAAGTTTCTGCTGAAAAATCAGGAAAAGAAGCTTATGATATGGGCTTAAGAAAAGTCGATGTTAGTGTAAAAGGTCCAGGATCCGGACGCGAAGCTGCTATTAGGGCATTAACTCAAGCAGGCTTGGAGATTCACAGCGTGATAGATAAAACACCTATCCCACATAATGGCTGTCGTCCTCCAAAACGCCGTAGAGTATAATCTACAATAGTCGTATTAAATAAATTTTTGGAATTTTGTAAATTAACAAATTGAAAGTAATATGAATAATAATCAATTACAAATGCCCGATAAAATACAGATCGACGATGATAAAGATCTGAATTTCAGTAGGTTCACTCTGCAACCTCTAGAAAAAGGATATGGCGTTACTCTCGGCAATTCTTTCCGAAGAGTGCTACTATCTTCTATTCAAGGTACTGCTATAGTTGGTGTGAAAATTTCTGATGTTCTCCACGAATTCCAGACTATACCGGGCGTTTTAGAAGATATGACTGAATTAATTCTGAACCTCAAAGAAGTAAGAATTAAACATAATGATAAAAAAGAAAATAAGATAAATCTTCATATAAAAGGTCCCGGAGTATGGACTGCTAAAGATATTCAAGATGCTTCTTCAGAAGCAATTGAAGTAATGGATCCAGAGCATATAATTGCAAATTTAGCTGAAGATGCAGATTTTGATGTAGAAATTAGATTAGCTCGTGGCAAAGGTTACGTGCCAAGCGAAGAGCAAATTATGAATGATTTCCCACTCGGAATGCTTCCAATTGATGCAGTATATACACCGGTAATGAATGTAATTTATAACATTGAACCATATAGAGTAGGGCATAAAACTGATTATGAAAAATTAGTCCTCGAAGTAACTACCGATGGTACTATTACTCCCGAAGAAGCAGTAAATTATTCTTCAAGATTACTTTTCGAACATATTAGATATTTTATGGGAACAGAGGAATTCGAAGAAGAAAAGATTAGACCTATTAATCCTGAAGATGAAATAAAAGAAAAAGAACGCAATAGATTAAAGAAAATATTGTTAACTCCAACAGAAGAACTAGAATTAAGCGTACGCGCTCATAATTGCTTAAAAGCTGCAGGAATTAAACAATTATCTGATCTAGTGAGATTACAAGAAAGCGAATTATTAAAATTCCGAAATTTTGGTAAGAAATCTCTTGCTGAACTAATAGATATAGTAAAATTATATGGTCTTGAATTTGGTATGAATGTAGATAAAATCATTCGCGATGACCATTTAAGACATATTGAATTAAATACTGATTTTTAATTATTATTTTTTAATAACTAATATCACACATCATAAAAGAAATTTATAATATTAAACTGAGTTATATATGAGACATATGGTAAGAGGAAGGAACCTCACGCGTACAAGCAGTCATAGAAAAGCTCTTATGAAAAATTTAGCTACTTCTCTATTCGAGCATAAAAGCATCGTTACTACTGAAGCTAAAGCTAAAGAATTAAGACCTTATGCTGAAAAGTTGATAACTAAAGCGCGTGTAGCCCTCCAAAAAGAAAAATTAGGCACTTTGCCTTCTGGACAAACAATTGATATCCACAGTAGAAGAATTGTGGGAAGACATATTAGAAATAAAGCTGTTTTGCAAGAATTATTTGATACAATCGCCCCAGCTGTAGCTGAGAGAAATGGTGGATACACTCGAATAGTTAAATTAGGATTTGCAAGAGGCGATGCAGCAAGAGAAGCTATTATACAATTAGTAGATTTTGGACCAGAGCAAGATGGTCAAGTATCTCTAAAGAGAAAAAAAGCTAGTGCAAAGAAAAAAACTAATGCTAAAGCTCCAAAAGCTCCAAAAGTAAGTAAAGAAGCTAAAGATGCTGATACTACATCTAAAAAAGCAAGTAAAGCAAAAGAAACTATAGCTGATAAGAGTGAAGAAGTAGTAGAAAAAGTAGAAGAAGTAAAAGCACAAGCTAACGAAGTAATTGAAACTGCTGAAGCAAAAGCTGAAACTACTGTAAATGATGTCGTGGAAGATATTACCGAAGAAGCAAAAGAAATTTCTTCTGAAGAAAATATTAACCCAGAAGACAAAGCATAATAAATGTGATGAATTAAATCACTAAATATTTTTGCAAATTAATTAAAGACTGTGCCGATTAACTAAAACGAAACAGTCTTTTTTTTATAATAATAGCCGTTAAAAAATCTAATTTTAACGGCTATTTATTTTGCGAAATATTAATTGAATTATAGTTTATTTACCTTACCAATAAATAGAATTGTATTAGTATTATTATCTTGTATTAAGAAAATAAATGGTTTATTTAAAAATAATATAAATTCGTCATTCATTGCTGATGTATTTCTCATAATAGCAACAGTGGCAGCTGCAGCTTTAGTACCTGATTCATCTACTTCAATAGCTGCATCATGGAGTACTCTTGAAATAAAAACTCTTTCTTTTGAGCTAAGATTTGAAAAATCTGCCTTGTCTGTGAAAGCTAATTTTATTCCCATATCTTTCAAAATATTGTTTAAATCTAATTTTGTTTTTAATTTAAACTTAGGCATATAAAGCTCAGTTTTATTTGGTTTAAGATTTGAATTTATTATTCTGATTAGATCATCGTCCATTTTGTCAGAAATATCTGTTATAGTATTTTTATTATTTGGAGCGATTATAAGCATTTTAGTATTGCTTTTATCATAAGGCAATTCCAATACTCGAATGTCATTATTTACATAACTTTTTAAAGTCGAGTCTTTTAAATACATCATATCTACTTCTGAAATTGAATTATCAAGATTATAGAAGTTAGATTTAGCAGTTTTAGATTTTTCAAATTCTAATTTCCATTTATCTTTAAAATATATTGCATTGACTAATATAGCCACTGCATTAGATTCTAATTCATCAATCATATTATTTATCATCTTACCAGTATGATTAGAAATCCAATCATTAACCTCGGTAACTAAATTAGGATTAGAGAAATCTCTTGAAAATACTTCTGAATTATAATATTTTTTTAGGATTTCTTGGTAAGTATTTTCTACAGGAAAATTATTTCTCATCCAAAATGAATTGGCTATAAAAATATTTTCTGATTTTTGATAATTTGTCAGAATATCTAAAAATAGTTTATGATAATCATTTAAATTATTTAATTGATTATCTTCAATTTCTAAAGCATCAACAAGTTGGGCTTTGGTTTCACCTTTTGCACCATTAAGTAGCATATATAGGACACTATTAATACTATATGGGGAAAAGAATATATTTTCATCTATTTTAGCCCTTTCATCAATTTCCTCGAAAATATCAAATGAAAAATCATTAATAGAATTTACTAATCTTTTTTGCTCTGAATTAAGTACTACAGGTACATCAGGATTAGAATCAACTGGATTGCTAGAGTCTTTTTTGCATGATTGAACAAAGGAAGCTATAAAAATAAATGTTATAAGATAAATTGCAATTTTTTTCATTTTTTTATATATTATTAAGTGTATAATTTACTAACTTTACCTAAATAAAGAATAGTTTTAGTTTTAATATCACGGACAACAATAAAGAATGATCTATTTACCAATAGTTTAAGTGCTTTATTTTGATTTGTGAAATCTACATTTACGCTTAAATCGCTTGACATTTTAAGACCATTATCATCAATTTTAAAGTATGTTTTGTGTTTAATATTATTAACAAAGAAATTTTTAATTTTAGTTATAAATGTAAAATCACCATTTGATTCAAATGCTTTCATAATACCTAATTTCTTTAATTGTAGCTTTAAATCAATTTCTTCGTTTAACTTGAATTTTGGTAATGTAAGATCAGTGTATTTCACTGTCATATTCTTAAGCATTTGATAGTACTCACTTGTAGAAAAATCGGAAATTAATTTGCTAAGAGAATTTTCATCGTTAGGTAAAAATATTGTCATTGCATATTTATTATTAGCATAAGTGAGGTCTACTGCTGTATAATTCTCATTTGTGGTACTAAGAATAGTAGAATCCTTAATGCTCATAAAAAATAAAGCTCCATTTAATTTATTTTCATTATAAAATGTTTTTACAATAGGATCAGTTTTAAATTTAAATTTCCAATCTCCTGTAAAAACTGATGAATTATAAATATTAAAATTTGAATTTGGATCTAAATAAGCAATTAATTGGTCGAAAATGCCTTTTGTTTTTGTTTTGAACCATAAATTAATTTCATCGCTAGTACTTGCATCAAAAATACTTTTAAGGAATACTTTAAAACCAAAATTATTTTCAAGTTTTAATTTAAAGTTACTTTCTGCATTAATACTATCTCTAGAAATTATAGAATTTGCTAATTCAAAATTCACATAAGAAGATGAATTTTTGATTGCTTCAATTAAATTTTTAATTCTTAAGTTTAACTCATCATCATTTTGAAATGAGAATTTAATTTTGCTTTTGATTTCGTTCTTTGTACTTCCACTTGTACTATTTAGTAATGATGATAAAGTTAAATTTACATTAACAGGAGAAATTAAGACATTATCATCTTTATTCTCTTTGACTTGTGATTTAAATACTTCTAATCCAATTTCATTAGTTGCATCAACTGTTTCTTGAAGTTGAGCTGCAATCGGTTCGTTTTCATTGATAACTGGATCAGTACCACTATCGGTACAGGAAACTACGAATAAGATTATTCCTATAACAATTAAAATTTGATAAAACTTTTTCACATTATGCCTTCTTTATATTAATTAAAAAAACTTTCAAGTTTATATCTAACGAGCGTATATTATTTAGGTTACTAGGTATAAATAAAATAATTTATTTAGAAAATTTGCTTAGAATCATTTTAAAATTTGATTTTGATAATGATGCAAAAATAATAAAATAAATATAAAGAATGATTATTTATTTCAATCTTTTGATAATGAGGATAGTTTGGTCATCGTAGGGAAGATCAGATTTGGAGAATAATATGATATTTTCAAGTAATTTATTAATCATATTTGTAGAATTAAAATCTAAATTAGATTTTATTGATTCGATAATTCTTTCGATTCCATATTCTTCGCCATTTAGGTTAGGCGTTTCACAAATCCCATCAGTAAATAAGCAAATAATATCGTTTTTTTCTAAATTGATTTTGCCTATGGAATAATTAATTTGGTCATCAAGCATACCGAGAAAAAGTCCTCCCTCTTTTAATTCGTCGACATCTCCATTTTCTTTGAGGTGTAAAGGGGGATTGTGTCCTGCATTAATATAGGTCAATATATTTTCATCAGGATTAATTATACCCACGAACATAGTTACGAATTTATCAGGACTTGTGTTTTGAAATACAATTTTATTTAAATTATTTAGCAAATCATATAAATCGAAATCTACCATTGATAATGCACGAAATGCTGCTTGCACATTTGCCATTAAAAGCGATGCAGGCAATCCTTTTCCGCTTACATCAGCAATTGTAAAGACAATATTTCCATTGGATAGTACGAAATAATCTAAATAATCACCTCCTACTTGCTGAGAGGGTTTGCTAATACCAGATAATGAGTAATTTTTGTAATTTAATTCTGATTTTGGTAGCAAATTGTTTTGGATTTCTAAAGCTAAATTTAGCTCATTTTCAATATTTTTCTTTTCGATTAATTCATTTATCAATCGATGATTTTCCATTGTAGAAATAGTTGCTGAGGCGAGAGCTTGAAGGAAGTTAATATTGTCATTGCTAAATTTTTCATTATTCATCTTCTTACTAAGTAATATAAATCCTTTCTTGATATTATTGTGATACATTGGCACAAATAATTGAATTTCATTTTTTGTTATTTCGTTTAACAAATTTTCAGATGAAATATTTAAATCATTTAAATCAGTTGGACTATCTAAGTAATTAATTAAATAATTTAATAATTGAATTGATAGATTATTTTTAAACCTATTTATACATTGCTCTATTTCTTCATTTTCCTTTAGATAATACATCGAAAATTTAGAGACCATTAATTGCCCCATTAATCTATGAGAGAACATACGAAATATCTCTTCATAAGAATTAACTATGCTATAGTCTTGAGTTATTTCAAATAAAGTGTTTAAGATTTGATTACGCTTTTCTAAATTATGCTTAGTTTCTTCTAATTTATAATTGTTAAAAGCATTTTTCAACGCAGATTGAGCAATTTTAGCGACTAAATGTAGGTATTTATTTTCTTCTTCTGTAAATTCAATTTTATTTAATTTTTCTGATAGTAAAATAATGAAATTTCTACCATTTTCATTTTTGAATTCAAATTTATTTAGATAAAAATCAGAAATTAAAGAATTGTCTAAAGAAATATCTTCAATCGGGATAGCAGAAATATTATGTGAATATTGTGTTCTTCCTCTAGATGAGATAACATTATAGTATTTTGATTTAGAACTCTTCTGCAAAAAAACAATACCTCTTTTAATTCCAAATTTACCCATAATACTCAGTAAAATAGTATCGAAAATAAATTTTTCATTAGTTGAATTAAGTAAAATATTACTTAAATCGATTAAATTCTCGAGATTTAGAATATTTGAGTTATTGTTCATTTGTTAAATTCCAAGAATATCAAATAACGACATCTTTAATATTTCTCTTGAAATTGCAATATCTCGCTGCAGTAAACAAATAGTCAGATAAGCGATTAATGAATTTTAAGCTAATTTCTGATATTTCCTCATTTAATGCTAATTCAACAATTAATCTTTCAGCTCTCCTCGATACTGCTCGGGCTTGATGTAAAAAAGAAGCTCCAGCACTACCACCAGGCAAAATAAATGATTTTAATTTTGGCATTAAAGCAGTATATTTATCTATCAATTCTTCTAAGTGTGCAACATCATTTTCATTTATTCTTTCCATTACAAACTTAGGAGATGGGTTGAATGGTGTAGCAAGATCAGAACCATATTTAAATAAAAGCTTACTTAAGTCCAATAAATCGATTTTTAAATCACCTTCAGGAATATAATTTATTGCTACCCCTATAATAGTATTTAGTTCATCAATTGTGCCATAGCAATTCACCCTTAGAGAATTCTTTTTAACTCGTTCGCCATTTAGAAGCGAAGTACCGCCTTTGTCACCAGTTTTAGTGTATATTTTTCCCATAATTCTTAAAAAATAAAAATCGTCTCAATAAATATTTACTTAGACGATTTTCTATTAAATTTATAATATTATCTTATAAAATTTATTCTTTTACTCTTTCTATATATGTACCGGTGCGAGTATCTACTTTTACCATATCACCTTCGTTAATGAATAATGGTACTCCGACTTGTACTCCAGTTTCAAGAGTAGCAGGTTTTAGTACGTTAGTAGCAGTATCACCTTTTAGTCCTGGCTCAGTATGAGTTACTTGTAAATTAACATTTGGAGGCATTTCGGCAGAAAGCACAGCACCATCTACAAATGCTAATTGAATTACCTGATTTTCTTTAAGGAAATTAAGTGAATTTCCTAATAATTCAGCGTCAACAGGGATTTGTTCGTATGTATTTGGTTCCATAAAGTGAAGAGTGTTTCCGTCATTGTATAAATATTGGTAATCATGACGTTCTACACGCACAAATTCTATTGATTCACCTGAACGAAAGCGATTCTCGTACAATTTACCAGTTTTCATATTTCTCATTTTAACTTGGTAAAATGCTCTTAAATTGCCGGGAGTCCTATGCTCGGATTCTAATACGACATTCATTTCACCATTAAAAATAATTACTGCACCTGGTCTGAGATCTGAAGTTGAACCTGCCATAATTCTTTAAATATTATTAGAAAAAGAAAAAAGTATGAGGTGACGACCGGAATCGAACCGGTGTAGACGGTTTTGCAGACCGTTGCCTAGCCACTTGGCTACGTCACCAATTATTTATTCAAATTATAGAAGCAAACTAGAAAGTATGCTTTATAAGACTACAAATTTAATGTTTTTTTTGATAATTACAAAATTATTCATTTTATTCTAAAGAAAAACAAATAAATACACAATTTAATTCATTATTTATACAATATTTTGAGAAAAAGAGAGAATTTTATAAATTTAAATTTGTGAACTAATTAAAAATTTGTATTTTTGAGTACTTTATTTAAATAGATATTTAACTTATTATAACGGAGACAATAATGGATTTTCCAAATGAATTATTCTACTCAAATGATCACGAATGGGTAAAAGTAGATGGAAAAAATGCTTATATCGGTATATCTGCTCACGCTGCAAGCGAATTAGGCGATGTTGTATATATCGACATTGAAAGCGATTTAGATAAAATTACTAAGGGTGAAGTGTTCGGCACTATTGAAGCTGTAAAAACTGTAGCTGATTTAGTAGCACCAATTAGCGGAAAAGTTCTTGAAGTAAATGCTCCTCTAAATGATGCACCTGATACTGTAAATAATGATCCATACGGCAACGGCTGGATGGTAAAAGTAGAAATTGCCGACGAAGCAGAGCTAAATGATTTAATGAAAGTAGATGCATATAAAGCGTTTATTGGTGAATAAGAAATTATAATTAACTAAATATAAACTCAATTGATATTATATATCAATTGGGTTTTTATTTCGGTTATAATTTTAGCTTAAATTAATATTAAAAGTTATAACGATTGATTTTACACACAAAATAGAATTAAAAAAATCAGAATGGATATATCACAATTAAGAAGAGAATATAATTCAGGTTCTTTTACTGAAAAAAATGCTGATGAATCTCCATTTAAACAATTTGAGAAATGGCTTGAAGATGCTGAAGAAACTGGATTTCTAGACCCAAATGCAGTGGCTGTATCTACAGTAGATAAAACTGGAATGCCTACAAGCAGAATAGTACTTTTGAAGAGCTTTGATATTAAAGGATTTGTCTTTTATTCAAATTATGAAAGCACTAAAGGAATTGATTTAAATGAAAATCCAAAAGCTTGTATGTTGTTTTTTTGGGATAAATTAGAAAGACAAATACGTATTCAAGGATCAGTCGAAAGACTTACGCCAGAAGAATCAGATAAATATTTTCAAACTCGGTCTTTTACTAGTAAAATTGGCGCTTGGGCTTCTAAGCAAAGCCGAAAGTTATCCAGTCGTTATAAGTTGCTAAGAGAAGTAGCAGGATATATTGCAAAATATCCAATTAAAGTACCTTTACCTCCACATTGGGGTGGGTATAGATTAACGCCAGAATATTTTGAATTTTGGCAAGGACGCGAAAGCCGTCTGCATGATAGGATTGTCTATGAAAAGTCTGATAATGATAAATGGACTATTTCAAGGATCTATCCATAAAAATGATTTTTGTTTAAATAATTTTTATAAATAAAATAAAAATAATCGATGGAACATTTATTAAACATTCCAATAATTTTATTATTTCCATTTATAATAATGCTGTTGTCGATAGCATTATTACCAATATTTTTAGAGAAGTTTTGGGAGAACAATAAAAACAAATTGTTCGTTTCAATTCTGCTCAGTATTCCAGTAATAATTTGGTTTTCCTTAAATGGAGCTTTCGGTCATGTTGAAGAAACAATTCTTTATGATTATATTCCATTTATTATATTACTTGGTGCATTATTTGTAATAACAGGTGGTATTTTAATTGAAATTTCTAATCAACCTACTCCACTAACAAATACGGCTATATTGGCATTTGGTGCAATAATTGCCTCTTTTATAGGGACTACAGGGGCAGCTATGCTTCTAATTCGCCCAATTTTAAAAATAAATAAAATACGTAAGAATAAAATTCATACTATACTTTTCTTTATTGCCATTGTAGCGAATTGTGGGGGGTTGCTTACTCCTCTTGGAGATCCACCTTTATTTATGATGTATTTAAGAGGAGCTGAATTTACATGGTTTTTTAGTTTGATACCTGAATGGTTAACAGCTTGCGGAATGTTATTAGTTCTTTATTATTTTTGGGAAAGAAGTTTATATAATTCTGAAAAAGAAAAGAATAAGAAGCTTTCGATGAAAACACCGACTAAAATAAGAGTTTACGGTGCTTATAATTTTATTTTTTTAGGAGGAGTAATTTTTGCAGTAGCTTTTATTAATCCTTCAAATTTTAGTTTTATTAAACCTGCTACAATTTCATCGTTTATTAGAGAAGGTGTAATCTTGTTAATGATGCTAATTTCCTTTTTTAGCACTAGCAAGAGATTACATAAAAGGAATCACTTTGAATTCGCTCCAATACAAGAAGTAGCATATTTATTTATTGGTATTTTTATTACGATGATCCCATGCTTAATTTATTTAAAAATGAATGCACACACTATCGGAATAGAACATCCGGCTCAATTCTACTATGCTTCTGGAATTTTAAGTAGTTTCCTAGATAATACACCTACAGCTGTAACTTTCCATTCTTTAGCTCAAGGGCTTACATTTTCTGGAAGTTCTCAAACATTAATTGCTGGAATCCCAGAATTAATATTAAAAGCAATTTGCACCGCTTCTGTATTTTGGGGTTCAATGACTTATATTGGAAATGGTCCAAATTTTATGGTTAAATCAATTGTTGAAAATAGTGGAATTAAAATGCCTCATTTTTTTGCTTATATGTACAAATTTTCAATAATAATTTTACTTCCAATCTTTATTATAATTCAACTAATATTTATTTAAAAGGATTAAAAAAAATAGATATTATTATGAATAAATAATTAAATTTTTAAAAATAATAAAAAAAATCTCTTAATCAATCAAATAATTAAGAGATTTTTTAGTTTATATTAATTGTTAATCAAAGATTAAGCCAAAATCATATTGTTTAATTAAAAATTAAAGAGTTTTGTTATTATAAATATTTATGATATTATTAGAGAATATTTTAATTGAAGACGACTTATTAGAAGCAAAGTTTTGTTGCGACTTGCAGAAATGTAAAGGAGCATGTTGTACATTTTATGGGGAATATGGAGCACCTCTATTAGAGGAAGAAATAGAGCAAATTGAAATTAATTATCCAAAAATTAAAAAATATTTAAGCGAAAAATCGATATATTATATTCAAGAAAAAGGCTTATATGAGGGAAAACATAATCATAAAACGACAATGTGTATAAATAACCGCGATTGTGTATTTGTGTTCTATGAAGATGGGATCGCTCTTTGTGCTTTTGAAAAAGCATTTCTAAATAATGAAATAGATTTTAGAAAGCCAATTTCTTGCCATTTATATCCTATAAGAGTAAGACAAATTAGTAATAATATGATTTATTATTCGCAGATTGATGAATGCAAAGATGCTGTAGAAAAGGGTGAAAAAGAAAATATAGCTCTGATTAGCTCACTTGAAATTCCTCTTAGAAGAAGATTCGGTAATAAATGGTATGAGATATTAAAACAATATTTAGAAAATAATAATTCGAAATAAAAAAGTATATGCAATTATCTTTAAAAATGAAAAACTCATTGTCTCAGACACTGACTCCACATCAGATTCAGTATCTAAAGATGTTGCAATTACCTCTAGTGCAGCTTGAACAACATGTTCGGCAGGAAATTGAGTCTAATCCATTATTAGATGAGTATGAAGATAATTTTTCATTAGAAGAAGAAGGTTTTGATAATTCAACGGATAATGAATTTAATGATTATAACCAAATCGAAGCAATGGAAGTTGCAAAGCAAAATGAATATTATCCGGAAGCAAGAGATTTAATCGATGACAAAGCAGATCCTTTTGAGTTTTATAAAATGATTTGGCAAGATGATTCAGATTCGCCAAATAGAAATAGCAAGCAATCCCACGAAGAAGACGACTATGAACCATTTCAAATTAAAGACAATGGTACTTTTATTGATGATATGAAGAATCAATTAGCTATCTATAATTTGAGTGATGAAGAGAATATAATAGTGAATCTGATTTTTGGATATATCAATCGTGCTGGATATCTAATTAAAGAAGACGTAAATCAGAAATATGATGCCGAAATTAGCCAATATTATAAAAATGATGATACTACAATTGAAGAGGAGATTACTAACAAAGCAAATGATGAAATATTTGATATTAACTTACAATTAAAAGAAGTAGAATTAATTGAAGAAGCTAAGCAAAATGAATTTTTAAAAGAAAATCCAGCTCGCAAATATGCTATTAATCAAGAAGTAAGAGATATAGTTGAAAAAAATCTTTATGGAAAAGAAATTATAACTGAAAAAAAAGTATCTAATTATTTACGTAATGTTACTATTAACGATACTGAAAGAATTATTCAAATAATTCAGCACTTAGACCCGCCTGGAATAGCTTCAAGAGATATTAGAGAATGCCTAATGGTTCAGCTCGAAGTGATAACCAATAAAACTGAAATTCAAAAATTAGCTTATGAAATTTTAAAAAACGGATATGAACCATTTTCAATGAAGCATTATCATATCCTTTTAAAGCAATTCGATGTCAATGAAGAGCAATTAAAAGAAGCTATTGATGAAATTAAAAAGTTGAATCCTAAACCTGCTGGCTATGATGCTATGCATGAATTTAATACTATCACACCAGATTTTTTAGTTGGTTTTGATAAAGAAACAAATGAATTGCTAGTAGTAGTAAATGACAGTCGATTACCTTCTTTAAAAGTAAATGAAGCTTATAATAAAATTAGACAAGATGCAAAATATAAGAAAACTAAGCGAGACGAAGCTGATAGCCAAATTAAAAATTTGCCTGTACCCGATGAATTCGGTACAAATAAAAATATAAATATTAATCGCGAGGCAATTAATTGGATAAGAGAAAAGTATGAGGATGCTAAATTTTTAATTCAAGCTATAAAGCAAAGGAAAAGCACAATATTAAAAGTTATGACTGCGATTGCATTTAGACAAAAAGATTTCTTTAAGCAAGGAGCACAAGGTCTAAAACCACTTATTTATAAAGATATATCAGATGATACTGGATTAGATATTTCTACTATTTGCAGAATTGTAAATGGAAAATATGTACAAACTGAATTTGGTACCTTTGAGTTGAAATATTTCTTTAGTGAAGCTCTTCGAAATGATGAAGGTGAAGAAGTTTCCACTAGAGTGATTAAAGAAATTTTAAAAGAAACAATAGATAGCGAACCTAAAGATAAACCATATAGCGATGAAAAATTATCCGAAGTTTTGAAAGAAAAAGGATATAATGTAGCTAGAAGGACTGTTGCCAAATATAGAGAACAATTAAATATTCCCGTAGCAAGACTACGCAAGGAATTATAATATTAATTATAAAATCTTCATTTAAATATTAAATTAAAAAAAATAAATTGGTAATTAGATATGAAAAATAAATACAGTTTAGTTTTAGTTATAATAATAAGTTTTATTTTTACTTCTTGTAGTTTTAGAACAGATTATCCATCAATAAAATATTATCGTTTAAATTCAGAGCCATCTTCAAAAATCCAGCCCAATGCAAGCATTGATGCATCATTGTTAATTAGAGATGTAATGGTGTCAGCAGGAAATGAGACAGACCAAATGATGACTACAAGTGATAATGGTAGCATTACAAAATATTATTATCATAGGTGGATTAGCGATATTCCTTCACTTGTCAGCGACTTTTTTAGAGAGAGATATACCAAATTTGGGCTTTTTAAGGGAGGGATTAGCAAATCAGCTTCTGCTATCATTCCAAATTATGTGTTAGAAATATCATTAATTGAATTCCAAAATATAAGCACTTCAAAAGGCTCTTCTTATGTAGAAGTTACAGCTTTAGCTACAGTTATAGAATATCCAAAAGGTGCTGGCGAACAAATGAAAAAGCTATTTGTAAAGGTATTTACAAGCAAAGAATATAAACGTGATAATGAAGTAACTTCCATTGCTCCAGCTTTTAGCAAAGCTCTAAATAATATTGCTGATGATATTTATTTAGAACTTTATAACTTAGTGAATAAAAATATATCAGAATAATTTTATCAAGAATTATTAAAGAAAAGAATTTCTAATGCCTCGGTTCGATTTAATTAATCAAAATGAAGAGCAATCCAAACAAGAAAAATGGAAATTATCTAAGAAAAGCTCTATTACTTCTGATATATTAAATAAAAAAGGTAAAATCATTAATGGACAAGTCATATCCATTATTGGAAAGAATTACAAAGTTCAATTAGAAGATAATAATATTATCGAGTGCCGAAGAGCTGGGAAAATTACATCGTCGCATAATGAATCACAATTAATTGCCACTGGCGATAATGTACAAATTGAAATTTCAGAAAAAAGTTTTGATTTATCTACAATAGTGAAAGTAGAAGAAAGAATTACACATTTATCAAGGAATTCTATTTATGGAGATAAAGAAGACATTATCGCAGCTAATGCTGATAAATTGCTTATAATAGTTGCAGCGGCAGAACCGTTTTTTAATAGAAGATTAGTTGATAGGATGTTAATTTCTGCTGATATTGGTGGTTTAGAATCTGCAATTTGTATTAATAAAATTGATTTAATGCCTTTGGATTTCCTACAAAATGAATTTAAAATATATGAAAGTTTAGGTAAAAAAGTATTTTATATTTCCGTTAATGATAACATCAATATTACTGAAATACAAGATTTTACTCAAGGAAATATTACTATTTTTAGTGGTCAATCTGGTGTGGGTAAATCATCATTATTAAATGTACTATATGGAGAACATATTCAAAGAATTTTCCAAATTAGCAATAGATCAGGGAAAGGGCAACATACTACTTCTAATGCTACCCTTATAAAATTAAATGAAAAAAGTGCAATTATCGACACTCCCGGTATCCGCGAATTTGGTCTATGGGGCATTGAACCACAAGAATTAGCTTTGATGTTCGATGATTTCGAGGGATATAGAGAAAATTGTAAATTTATTCATTGTACTCATATCCATGAACCGAAATGTGCTGTAATTGAAGCAGTTGAAGAAGGAAAAATTGATGTTCAGAGATACCAAAGCTACCTGAATATCTTTGATTCCCTTAAAAAGTAAAAAAAGAACCTTCATTTTACTAAAGGTTCTTTTATTGCGTGGTACCGAGGGAGGGATTTGAACCCCCGACACTCGGATTATGATTCCGATGCTCTAACCAACTGAGCTACCCCGGCTCCTATATATTTTAAAAAATAGGAATACAAAAATAATATATTTTTATCATTCTAACAAATAAAAAAATTATTAGAGAAGATAATTTTCATAAAGCCTATAAAATAGGGCTTTTAATGGAAAAATTTATGATAATATTATTTTTTTTAATTTTTTTTTCAAAATATTTTTTTATTTCAAAAAAACTCCGTAATTTTGAAGTCTTAGTTTTAAGCAACAATCAATGTTGTATGACTAACAAAACAACAAATATTATTTAGGCGATCTCGTAGCTCAGGCGGTAGAGCATTTGACTTTTAATCAAAGGGTCGTTGGTTCGAGTCCAACCGGGATCACCAAGTTTTAAAAAAGCTATTTTATTTTTCTTAAGTAAAATAGCTTTTCTATTTAGTCTTCTCGTTTGTTAATGACAACAACAATTTCGCCTTTAAATTCTTTTCTTTGTTCATAAATATCATAAATCTCAATTGCAGTTCCTCTAATAAACTCTTCAAATTTTTTAGAAATTTCTCGTGCAATACAAATTTCTGTCTCTGAACCAAAATATTCAATAATTTCTTTTATTAATTTACCAATTCTATGAGTAGATTCGTAGATTATCAATGTTTTAGTAATTTGAGAAGCATTAAGCAAAAATGTTTTTCTTCCCTTTTTCTGAGGGGGGAATCCCAAAAAGACAAATTCATTTAATGCGAAACCGCTACCAAGAATAGCCGGCAAAATTGCATTTGCTCCCGGTAGAGGAATAATTTTTATATTGCTTTTAATTGCTTCATTTATTACTCTAAATCCTGGGTCGGAAATACCAGGAGAACCAGCATCAGAAATAATAGCAACTGATTTTCCATTTTCAATAGCTCTAATTAATTCTACTGCTCTATCTCGTTCATTATATTCATGATAACTTATCAATTTTTCATAATGAATATTAAGCATTTTTAATAATTTTATTGAATTGCGTGTGTCTTCGCAAGCAATGATATTAGCTGATGATAAGACTTTTACAGCTCTAATTGTAATATCATCGATATTTCCAATTGGAGTAGGAACTAAATATAATGCTGGCTCAAGCTTTTTTATCTCGGATATTTTAGCATTACCAATTCCAAAATCATCAATATTTAGAGATTCTTCATTCATTTTCTTTGATAGATATTATTAATTAATATCATAAATTTTCAAAATAATTTTTCATTAAGTCAGAACATTCTTTTTCCATAATTCCTGAAATTATCTCCACTCTGTGATTTAATCTTCTGTCGCTAGGAATCATATATAATGAACCACAAGCACCGGATTTATTATTCCAAGCTCCAAAAATTACTTTTTTTATTTTGCTTAGTACAAGAGCACCTGAGCACATTGCGCATGGCTCGATAGTTACATATAATTCGCAATCATTGAGATATTTATCGCCTAAAATTTTAGTAGCATAATTAATAGCCAGTAATTCGCAATGTGCAGTAGCATCTTTAAGCAATTCTACTTTATTATGCGCAGAAGCAATAATTTTATCATTATGAACTATTACTGCACCAATTGGCACTTCTCCAAGAGATTTAGCTTTTTCTGCAATCTTAATAGCTTCTTGCATATATTTTTTATAATAATTCATTTTATAAGAAAAAAATAAAAAATATTTTATTGTTAGATATTGAACAAAAGCAAAAATAAGGATATTTATTAATAAATAAAGTAAAATTTAATATAAAAAATTAAAAAAAGTTGTTATTTTGATAAAACATTAATATTTTTGTAGTTTTCAAAATTGTAATTTCAAACTTTTATATTATAATATTAAAATTTTGAAAAAAATTAAAAAATA